>NZ_RAZO01000078.1:0-40084 GCF_004307535.1 Pseudomonas sp. Sample_9 | reverse complement strand
GTTGATGACCAGTTGGGCGATCGTCACCCTGCCGCTGTTCGCCCTGCTCAGCCTGCTGCTGTGGGATTCGCCATCACTGGCGGTGTTCATTTTCTGGTGGCTGAAACCGGCCTTCGAACGCCTGCCGTTGTACATCCTCTCCAAAGCGCTGTTCGGCGAAACCCCGACGCTCAAACAAGCCCTGCGTGAATGGCCGCGCCTGCTCAGGCCGCAACTGTTGGCCAGTCTGACCTGGCGGCGACTGAGTCTGAGTCGCAGCTTTGTACTGCCGGTGACGCAACTCGAAGGCCTCGACGGCGAGGCCCGACAACAACGTCTGCAGGTGCTGCTGCAACGCAACGGCGGCGCCGCGCAATGGCTGACGATTATCGGCGTGCATCTGGAGACCGCACTGTGGATCGGCTTGATGCTGCTGTTCTACATGCTCTTGCCGCAGCAGATCGAAACCGACTGGGACTGGCAATCGCTGCTGCTCGCCGCCGATCAGGACTGGCGTTGGCTGGAGCACCTGACCAACGCTTTTTATGCGCTGATCCTGGTGGTCTGGGAGCCGGTTTATGTTGCCTGCGGCTTCAGCCTCTACCTGAACCGCCGCACACAACTGGAAGCCTGGGACATCGAGTTGGTCTTCCGCCGTTTGCGCCAGCGCTTGAACAAAGGCGTGCTCGGTGTGTTGCTGGCCGCGTGCCTGTTGCTGCCGAACCTGCAACCGGTATGGGCCAGCGATGCGCCGGATGCCCCACGTTTGCTCAATCAGCCGCTGACCAGTCAGGCCGCGCACGACAGCATCCAGGCGCTGCTGGAACAACCGCCGTTCAAGAACAAGGAGAGCGTTACCCGTTATCGCTTCGGCGATGACCCGGCGAGTCCGGCCAAAGACGAGCAGACAGCTGAGGCACCGCAGTGGCTGAAAACCTTGCTCGGCTGGCTCGATGGTCGGCACCTCGATACCCTCGCTGGCGTGATTGAGGTGCTGCTGTGGGGCGCGCTGATCGCGGCGCTGGGCTGGCTGCTCTGGCGTTATCGCGAATTTCTCCAGGCTTTTGTCAGCCGCCGACCGAGCCCGCCATCGCGCAGCAAACCACCGGCGCCGCCGCAAGTCTTCGGCCTGGATCTGAACCGTGGAACCCTGCCGGATGACATTGCCAGCAGCGCCGAACGCTTGTGGCTGAACGAACCTCGCGCCGCGCTGGGCCTGCTCTATCGAGGCCTGCTCAGCCATTTGCTGCACGATTTCGACCTGACGCTGAAAACCGCCGACACCGAAAACCAGATCCTCGAACGCATCGAGCAATTGCAACGCCCGGACCTGCTCGTCTACAGCCGCACCCTTACGGTTCACTGGCAGAACATGGCCTACGGACACCGGATTCCACCGGCTCATTTACAAGCGCAGTTGTGCAACGGCTGGCGTGAATTGTTCGGCAAAGGATCCGCCCATTGAACCGGCGCCTCGGCTGGTCGTTGGCTACGCTGGCGCTTCTGCTGCTGGGCGGCTTGAGCCTGTTCCTCCACCTCAAGGCCCGGCCCTATCAGGAAACCGTCGATCACGGCCCCTCGCCTGCCGCGCAAGCCAATCCTTATCTGGCGGCAGAGATGTTCCTGCGCGAACGCGGTCTTGTGGTCAACCACGCCGAGACGCTGGCGGTGCTGCCACACACCGAGCCGCACGGTCATACGCTGCTGTTGTTCGGCGAGCGCGCGCGGATGACGCCGCGTGAAGTCGATCAGGTGTTGAACTGGACTCGCGCCGGCGGACGCCTGGTGTTTGTCGCCGAGTCGCTGTGGGATGCGCAGACCGGGCAAAGCAACGATCTGCTGCTCGACCGGGTGCAACTGCACCAATCGCTGAGCAAGGACCTGCCTGCGCAAACAGTTGAAAAGGACCGCTACCCGGAACTGACCAAGCTGTATCTGGAGGACGAAGAGGCGCCGGCCTACGCCGGTTTCGACACCGACTTCCACCTCGACGACCCGAACAATGTCGCGCAAGCCTGGGCCAACAGCGCCAAAGCCACGCACATGATGCAACGGGTGTACGGCCTCGGCACGGTCACCGTAGTCACTGATGCGGAGCTGTGGAAAACCCCGGCCATCGGCAAATACGACAACGCCTGGCTACTGTGGTACCTGAGCGCCGACACCGACGTCACGCTGATTTACAACACCGCGCACGATGGCTTGTGGACGTTGCTCTGGCGCTATTTCGCGCAGGCCATCGTCGCCCTGCTCGCCTTGATCGGCCTGTGGCTGTGGCAGGCCGGCGTGCGCCACGGCCCGGTGCAAATGCCAGCGCCAGCAGGTCGCCGCCAACTGCTGGAGCATCTGCGTGCCAGCGCCGATTTCCTGCTGCGCCACAACGGCCAGCAGGCGCTGCTGCAAGCCTTGCAACAAGACATCCTGCGCCGCGCCCGCCGCCGCCATCCCGGTTTCGATCAATTGAATGTGGCCGAGCAATGGCTGGCGTTATCGCGCCTGACCCGGCAACCCACCCGCGCCATCAGCCAGGCCCTGAGCCCACGTCCGAAGCAGCGTTTGTCCAGCGCCGAATTCAGCCGTCAGGTCGCTCATCTGCAAACCTTGAGGAACGCGTTATGACTGAACAGATCGAGCCCGGCAGCGCGACGCATGCCGCTCAGCAACGCCAGCGTGCCAGCCAGTTGGCGCAGGCAGTGCGCAATGAGTTGAACAAGGCGCTGATCGGCCAGGATGCAGTGGTCGACGATGTCCTGACCGCGCTGATCGCCGGCGGCCACGTGCTGCTCGAAGGTGTGCCCGGGCTGGGCAAGACCTTGCTGGTGCGCGCTTTGGCGCGTTGTTTCGGCGGCGAGTTTGCGCGCATCCAGTTCACCCCGGACCTGATGCCCAGCGACGTCACCGGTCACGCCGTGTATGACCTGCAGACCGAGCAGTTCAAGCTGCGCAAAGGCCCGCTGTTCACCAACCTGCTGCTGGCCGACGAGATCAATCGCGCCCCGGCAAAAACCCAGGCAGCGTTGCTCGAAGCCATGCAGGAGCGCCAGGTGACGCTCGAAGGGCGCGCGCTGCCGATCGCGCAACCGTTCATGGTGCTGGCGACACAGAATCCGATCGAACAGGAAGGCACCTATCCGCTGCCGGAAGCCGAACTCGACCGCTTCATGCTCAAGGTGCGCATGGATTATCCCGACGCCGATCAGGAGTTGAACATGGTCCGCCAGGTCTGTCGTTCGACCCGCGCCGACATGCTCGACGTGCAACCGCTGCGCACGGTGTTGCAGGCCAAGGATGTGCAAGCGTTGCAACGTATCGCCAGTGACTTGCCGCTGGACGATCAGGTCCTCGATTACGCCGTACGCCTGGCGCGCAGCACGCGCACCTGGCCGGGGCTGACCCTAGGCGCCGGGCCGCGCGCCTCGATTGCACTGGTGCGCTGTGCCCGTGCCCGGGCGTTGCTGCGCGGCGGTGAGTTCGTGATTCCGGATGACATCAAGGGCTGCGCGCTGGCGGTGCTGCGCCATCGCGTGCGGATCGCGCCGGAACTGGATATCGAAGGCCTGCAAGTCGATCACGTGCTTGCGCAGTTGCTCGATCAAGTGCCGGCGCCGCGCCTGTGAAACCTTCGCGTCTGCTGCTGATCTGGCTGGCCCTGCTGGTGGTCATCAGCATCGTGCTCGGCGCCCTGCAGGCGTTGCAGACCGACATCCCGTCCAGCCTGATTTCGGTCAACTGGGGGTTGCTGCTGGCGCTGTTGGCCTTGGCGGTTATCGACGCTGTGCGCCTCAGACGCCTGCCCTCGCCACGCATCAAGCGGCAGATGCCTGGCAGCCTGGCACTCGGGCGCTGGGGAGAGATAAATCTGCAAGTTGCCCATGAGTTTGCCGAGCCACTGAAGGTCAATCTCTTCGACCACGTCCCCGACGGCCTCGCGTTTGAACATCTGCCGCTGACCGTTGAGCTTCAACCTGGGCATGTCAGCCACATCAGCTACCGCCTGCGCCCCACCAGACGCGGGCATTTCAGCTTCGATCAGTGCGAAGTCAACCTGCCGAGTCCGCTAGGTTTCTGGTCAGGCAAACGCCTGCTCGGAGTCGTCGATCAGACCCGCGTCTACCCCGACTTCGCCCGACTCTACGGCGGTGAGTTGCGCGCCGTCGACAACTGGCTCAGCCAACTCGGCATACGCCAGCGCCAACGTCGCGGTCAGGGTCAGGAATTTCATCAGCTGCGCGAATTTCGCGAGGGCGACAGCCTGCGCCAGATCGACTGGAAAGCCACCGCCCGCCAGCGCACGCCGATTGCCCGCGAGTACGAAGACGAGCGCGATCAACGGATCATCTTCCTGCTTGATTGCGGCCGGCAGATGCGCAGTCGGGACGGTGAGCTATCGCACTTCGACCATGCGCTCAATGCTTGTCTGCTGCTCGGTTATATAGCGCTGCGTCAGGGCGATGCGGTGGGGCTGAATACCTTTGCCGGTGATCAGCCGCGACACGTGGCGCCGGTCAAAGGAGGCGGCCAACTGAACGTCTTGCTCAACGCTGTTCATGACCTGGAGAGCACACAACGTCCTGCCGATTATCAAGCTGCCGCCAGCCAGTTATTGGCTCGCCAACAGCGCCGGGCGCTGGTGGTGCTGGTGACCAATTTGCGCGATGAAGATGATCAACTGCTGGGCGCGGTCAAGCGCCTGAGCGTGCACCATCGGGTATTGGTGGCGAGCCTGCGGGAAGAAGCGCTGGATACATTGCGCCAGACTGCGGTGCAAACGCTGCCCGAAGCATTGGCCTACTGCGGCACGGTAGATTATTTGAATGAACGGGCCGAACTCCATGAGCGGTTGAATGCTCATGGAGTAGCAGTGATGGATGTTCGGTCCGCGCAATTCGGGGCCGCGCTGGTGACCCGCTACCTTGACTGGAAAAAATCCGCCACGCTCTAGCGCGACCGCTGGCTCAGACTACGACCAGAGTCAATGAACTTTCGGCTGTACCTACAGGGTTATTCACGCTTGCCCTGACAATGACCGAGCCAGTTTCAACCGGTGCAAAAACCACCTTCGACCATCCCTTGTCATCGCTGACAGTCCCTCTCAAGGGAACATCATCAACGGTCCAGAGCACGCTCATATCGACCACTGGCTCAGCCAGATTTTTTACCACTTGCACCGCGATCGTCACAGGCTTGCCCATTTGGCCGATGAGAGGCACTGCATAAATGGAACGCAAGATGACGCTGGGTCGGGCAACCACGTTGATCCTTGCCAGTGAAACTGCGCCCGAACTCAGCGAAGCCACCAGATCAAAATGGCCGACCTCAGTAGGCTGGAATTTTACCGGCGCAATTCCTAGCTCGTCGGAAACCGACGACGGCAGCGATTTGCCAGCGAATTGCCAATCGACTGGCAGGTTTGTTACGGGTGTGCCTTGCGGGTTGGCTTTCACTACGGCCCAGGCGTTCACCTCATCTGCACGATAAACAATTGTCCTGTCGCAACTGAGCGATTCAATCACCGGCGCTTGCCCGGTATAGGTCAATACAGCCATATCCCAACCGGCCAGCCCTCCTTCAACGGTCGCTGACAGAACGCCATCACCCAAACCCATGAACGTCCAGTCAGCAATACCCTCGTCATCGGTCACAGAACGCTCTAGCTGCCCGTTGAATTCCCACGTCACAGGCACGCCGGCCAAGGGCTGTCCGGTCAATGCAGAAGTCACTCTGGCTTTCGCATGCACTGCGGCTTCGTCGGGAGGCTGCCGGGCGTCGGACGGCTCATAAAGCTCTGCGATCTGTCTCGGTTGGGCGAGAACCAGATCCATCGCTATCGAAGCCCAATTGTCCGCATCGCCAACGGTTGCGATGACCTGACTGGAACCTGGCGTTGTGGGAACAAAGCATACTTTCGCCCTCCCGTAAAAGTCGGTCTCGGCGTTCAGAACGCCAAGGTCAGGGTGTGTAAATGTCACCAGCACTCCTGCCATCGGTTTTGCACTGATGGACGAAACGACCTGGATCGCCTCTTCAAAGACATCTCCCCAAAGAAGCTGCGAACCGGCATGGCTGGCCGCCGAGCTGATCCTCATCACCTGCGAGCCTGAACCCTGCGACATCGCGTTGGCCGGCGACAGCCGTGCCAGCCGTTCGGCGCAGAGCCGCAACGCAAAACTGCCGTCCGTGAAATCTCCCGCGCGCAACGCGAACCTTGCCATTCCATTCGTGACAACCTGCGCCATGCCCAACTCTGGCTCATAGTGATTGCCCAATACCGTGGGCGCAGTGCCGGTATGCCCCATACGTACGGTCTGCCCGTTAAATTCTTCCGGGAAAAACGCCACGATACTGTGCCTGCCTTTGCGACGCGGGAAACCGGTGGTCCCACCCCAGTCCTGACTGGTCTGACCATCGAAACTGACCTTGACTCGCGGCCAGAGATCTTCTGCCAACGGTTTGAAGGTAGCGCTTCTGTGCTCTGAGGTATTGTCGTAGAGACTGAACAAAGTCGCCTGCACTGTCTGCATGTCGGTGCTCACGGGAAGCACGGCGAAGCCGGAGTTACCATCGCTGTCAGTATTGACCGCTACAGGGTCGCCGCCGGAACGCCATGTCACCGGCACATCGGCAACCGCCTCCCCGGTAAAACGCGACACCACGTTAGCCCACGTCCAGGCCCGATCAAGATCCACTACCGGGTCCGTTGGTGATTCCAGTATGGAATTGAAACTCAAGGCGTTATCTCCCAGAGCCATGGGTGTGTCGGGGGCGACGAATACCAATTGAGGCAGGTTTACAGTGAGCGCAAAGTTGCCCGCCCTTGTGCTGCTGAAGAAATCGAGTTGCCAGAAAGCGCCCTCTGCACCCAGCGGTTGCGATTGCTTCAAGGGCGGACTCACGATCGCATTCAGTTCGTCGGCAGGCGTCCCCGACCACTCCAGCGCTGCTGACAGGCCCACCAGCGGGCTTAGCTCATTGAGGCAGACGGTAAACTGATGATCCGCACCGAGGCAGGGATATAACTTCTGCCCATCGAGTGCTGCCGTTACTCGATCCAGCCTGACGCCAACTTCCCGAGCCAGGTCCGGATTGACGAATCGCCCGCACAACTCGCGATCATCTGCAACAGCATCAGCCCGCAAACGCAACTCGAAGGGTCTGCTCAGACTTTCGTCGGCGTTGGAAGCCAGGTTCCATGTCAATCCATCAGCCCCCAGCGGGAAAGAAACGCCGAGATAAGCCGGGTTCAGACCGATCAGTGGATCGCCCTCTCGCCAATCCAGACTGATGCGTTTGCTGCCGATCCACGGGCTGTCGGCAGCTGGGCTGACCTTCAGCACGTGTGTCTGGCCATGCCGGCAAACCAATCCGATGGTCTGATGATCGATTGCCTGACCATCCAGAGTGATCGTCACATGCTCATTCCAGACACTGGTCGCAATCGCCTTGACGACGAATTCCATCTCGCTCGGCTCGGCTTCTTCGTGAGCCTTGATGGTGGCAATCACGCGATGGTCCCCCGCACCTGCGGGTTGATGCCCATGACTGGACCAGCCGCCCGCGCCTGTCAGGGTCCTCGTCACGCTCCCGTCCGGCTCGTTCCAGAAAACCAGCGCTCCCACTACCGGGCCACCGGTTCCTGATGCTGTCTTGTGCAGCACCTGCACCCACATTCGTGCACTGTGGTTTTCATCCACCACGCAAATCCTGTCCGGCCCTCGCACCTCACCGGGCATGACCACATTGCGTGCCAGCGACATGGGTTTGGCCGGCGAACTTTCCAACAGATGCGCAGAGGTCAACCGCAGAGAAAACTGGCCATCCTGTCTGTCGTCGTTAGCAAATCGATACTCAAGCAGTCCATCCGGACCTATACGCGCGGCTGTTTCAAGCGGCGGCGTGACAGTGACTCCCAGCTTCTCGGCAGAGTCACCACTCCAGTGCAATGTCACGTCTGTGTCCCACAGCACCTGGGGAAACCGGACTTGCAAACGATAGGTCGTTCCGCGATTGGGATAGTCTTTCTGCTCCCACGGCCGCTCGTCTCCAGCGGCCATGATCGTGCGGACCTCTTGCAAAGGGTCGGTCGCCAGCACCTTGACTTCAAAGGCCTGACTCACCACGCCGCTGGCGTAGTAAAGACTTTCGACCGAAGCTTGAATCTGCACATCGCCGGCCGCGCTCGGTTGTTGTTCAAACCAGGCCCAGCCCTCACGATCGGTCGGCGTCGTGGTTCCTGCGTCAGTGCCGTCTACCGTCCAGGTGACTGTTATTCCCTCCAGCACCTTGTCGGTGTAATACGAACCGACGCAGACGCCAACCCTGATGGATTGGCCGTGCTCCATCACCACGTAATGCGCTGCCTCTTTCAGTTGAATGAACTTCAGGCGGTGGTCGCCGAGTGATACCGGGATATCCAGTTCCGGGGCGTTGAACTCGTTCAATAACTGCAGGTTGAAAAGATAGGGAGGTTCGCCGTCAAGTTCCGGGCAAACCAGACTCCAGGAATCATCCAGCGGTTTATCCCTGCCCCAATCCGGATCGGCGACAATTGCGCCCTGTGGGTTGCTTTTGATGTTCAACGACGCCCGTGTACCCTGCCAGGTATCATCCTGCGCATGGATGCATTTGAAGCGGTGCGCTGCCGAACCAAGCGCGCCCAGACAAAGAGGCACGGCACGGCCCACTGGCAATTGCTGCCCGTCCAGTTGCAGCGTCAACACCTGCGCCGCCGGCAAGTGCAACTGAAGATTGATCCGGGTGATCCGCAACGAAGAGAAGTAGTCGCCCTCTTTGTTGACCGGACTGATGGCGTGGACTTTGAGAATGTCGGTATCCACAAGCGGCAATGTCACATCCACTATGTACGAGCGCGGTCGGAACATTCGAGGCAGGCCATCGCGCTGGCGCAGAAGATCGACCGTTCGATCGCGGCGAGCGCCCACGAGCAAGGGAATTTTCTGCGTATCAGGCAGCCCGGCCAAACTGAGCTCCAGCAGGCCCTCCTCATCGTGGTTCATTTCACAAAGAAAGCTGATGACATACCTGACGTCGTTACTGGAACTTTTGAATAGGCTGATCTCCTGATAAGCCGAAGAACCGTCCATGGCAGAGAGGATATTCATGCGCTCGCCACTTTCCAATTGATCGGACCTGGTCACGACATAAGCCGGGTTGACCGGCCCCCTTTTCCACTGCGCGAGGCTCTGGGAGAAGTCGCCATTGAGGATCAGATTGCGCTCGGCCTGAATATCGGGATCAAGCATGATGACGGCTCCGTTCGGCGTTGCGTTTCAAAGCCTTCGCTGCGGCTTCTGTCACCAGGTTTTCCACTGCCAGTATGAAGGTCGGTTCACCGGCCTTGGCCGTATAGCGGATAGTGATGATGAGGTCGGTAATGGATGCAAGCACGGCAGACTGAGCCGGCTCGCCCCACCACGGAAAATGGATTTCCCAACAGGAAACCGCCCCCGAACATTCAAAAGCGCGAAGCAACCCCGGATCCTCATCCTCCATGACGCGCCCATCATCAGCAACGCCTTGGGAAATGCCGATTTGCTGGCCCGAGCGGGTGTTGAACACCACATCGGCAGGCGCTGGCTTGCTGTCGGGGTCATGCAGATATTCCACCGCCTGTGGCACTGGCCGGACGACGGTACGACTGCCAGTCTGGGTCAATGTTGCCCTGAGGTTTTCGTAGGGTCCGAGCAACGCCGGGCAGTCAAATTCAACCGAGCGGATCAACCGGCAGTATTCACCAGGATGGTCGCGATTGAAGTTCAGCTCACTCACGCAAAAGGCGAGCCGTCCGTCAGCCTGCAGGTTTTCAAGCGCCGTCGTCCAGTCGGGGGCATCAGGCTGAGGCTCGACGGTATCAGCGAAGAGCTGACGCAAGGAAACGGTCTTGACCCGCTCGATACGTCGCTCGAAGCTTTGCAAGTGATCGCGCTGCTCACGCATCACAAAGCCAACCAACTGCTGACCAGCCAACAAACCGTGATGCTTCTCGGACCATGCCTGGGGCAAAACCGTCTGTGAATCGTAATCACCGGTTTGTGCAATGCGCGATGCCTGGGCACTGATGCACAGACTGTAAGTTGCATCATAAGCCTGGTAGTACAACGCCTTGAGTTGTCCCAGCAACCAATCATAAAGCTGGCTGTGGGCAGTGCGTTTGTGCAGAAAGTCGTACACCGCCAAAGACTGACGATTGGTTTGCAAGACCAATTGCAAACTGGCCTGGGCAGCCTCTACGGCAATTACCTGCGCATTGATCTGCTCGTCCAGCGCCAGCAGTTCGGCGAGCGCCAGGTTACGTTGCAAGCCCCATTCGCGGCGTCGCAGACGATAGCCCTCGGTCACCGCTCTTTTTTCCGCGTCGGCCTGTTTGCCCATGGAAGCAATCTGCAAGCCATGGGCGATGGCATGTAGAACACCTTCAGGAAAGGCATTGCCGTTGGCCATGCCAAAGACTTTGGGAATGACCGAAATCGCTCCCGCTGCAGCCTGAACAGCCACCGAGCCCTGATTCAGTTCCTTGGCAGCGTGCAGGTCATCCATGACCTTGTATTCCTCTGCCGTGACGTTTTCGTCAAACCACGCGGCGTACTCATCGGCGCGTTGCTTGACGGCGGCGTGACTTTGGCGCAAGGCCGTCAGCGTCACGTTCATCTGAGCGAGGGATTTTTCCTGAATGGCTTTCGTCCATTCGGCTTGTTCCAGCAGATGCCTTTGTTGCAACTCCACCTGTTGCGCTGTGTCGCGCTGTTCCATGAAGCGCAGCAGTTCACTGCCGAGGTTTTGCAGCTCCTGTGCAGACCGCAGGGCAAATTCGCTGGTCACTCGCCAGCCATAACCGTTTATGACTGGGCGCCCGCCCATTCGCCGTGGCCCGGCGTTGTTTCCTGCTGCCAGGTCACGTAACAGTTGCGCAGGATCACCCGGCGGTTCATACAGCGGCAATTCGAGCGGTTTGCCATCAATGGTCAACCAGTGACGCAAGTTGTGAAGGCGCTGCCGAGGCAGTTGGATCAGCGCCAGCAAGCGATCATTGGTCGGCAATTTGAAGGGTGGTGTCGCCAGCAGCCCCATCGCGGGTGCGAAATCAGCCGAGGGCGGTACGTCGGCAAGGGAATATACATGCGTTCTCTCGAACGCTTCCAGCGTTGGGCGCTCGCTCTGGTCAATCAGCGCTCCGAGAGTCTGTGTCTGCCAATCGGTCACCGAGCGCGCCGAAGGCGGGTCGCCCATCAAGTCCTGCGCCTGCTGATAACACTCCTTGGCCAGCACCAGACTGTCCCGCGTCTGCTGGCGGTAATACCAGTCCCCCTCCTCGACGAGATTCTTGACGAACTCCATGAAGGTGAGGATCTGAAAGTGCTGCGGCGCCGCGTAACTGATGGCGTACGGATCATCCTCTACCAGACACTCGGGGCCGGCATTGCCGGGACTCACCAACGGCCGGCAGCGCCAGTAGTCCGGCTTGTCGCCTGGCTGCGGGGGATCTGAAACCTGCGCGGTCGCTTGCGGATCGAACACCCTGCGCCACCAGGCTTCAGCCTCGCGATAACGATTTTCGTCGCGAAAGCGGATAGCCACCAGATGAATCAGATGGAAGAACAACTCCCAGAAATAAAGGCCATTGGCACCATTGAAGGCTCCGTTGGGCTCATCGACCGGCCCGGCTTCCGAGGGCGGTTCAACCAGAAACTGCGTCGGCCAGGCGAGCACCGCATCGATGGAAATATTGGCGAGCCCGACCAACTGCGGACCGAACAGCGAATTGAGGCGTACCCGTGCCAATGTTTGCGGATTGTTGAAGGCCAGAAACTGCGCCGCGTCATGCTGATTCTTTTCCAGTACTGCGGGGTCGAAACCCGCGATGCCGGTCATTGTCAGCACGAATTCTTTACGACCATAGGGTGCAGAGGCATCAGTAGCGCCGAAAGTGAAGGTGATGGGACTGGTGAAGCCGCCTGAACCGCGCTTGTAGGCAAGCCAGTCGGTGGCCCATCCGCCAGCTATTGAACGCTCCCCACTGGTTTGCTTCGGATCCCCGTCCGAGGGTTCGCTGGTCAGCATCAAATCGAAACCAGCGCAAACACTCGTGCTTGCCACCACCTCTGGGGCATTTGACCTGCAAATCCCCCTGACAACCAGGATGTCTCCCGTGGAGTGAGCAAGCAGAAAAGCATCCAGTTCGTAGAAGGCAGTCAGTGTCCCGGGCGTCGCGATCGTCGTAACTATTTTTGGCCGCATCTGCTCGGTCAGCGAATGCTGGACAGTGAGAAAACTGTCGAAACGTTGCGCCAGCATTTCCAGCCAACTGCCTTCATATTCCGGCCGAGAGCGAAACAGTGCATCGCGCACCACAGGCGTATGCGCTACTTCACCATTGAAAAACAGGATGCCAAGAACGCCATTGGGATGACTTTCGCTAACACGGACAGTGGCAATCAAGCGGCTACCGACTGCAGGATGGGCCGCGAGATCCGGAATGCTTTGCAGATTTGTTGCCGGCGACCAGTCACCGTTCTGCGATCTGAACGCTATGTTGATGCTCACCTTGTAGGGAACATAGCCGTCCTTGCCTTTCTCGCCGAGTTTGTCTGCAAGCTCGGCCCAGACCAGACACGGCCTGCCGTTCCAGAATACCGGGCGCACATCCAGCACGGTTCCGGTCGCCCCGACATCGATCAATTCCCACTCGTTCCACGCTGCCGGATTGACGCAGGTACAGGTCGGCGTCAGTTCAATCTGCGCTTCGCGCCAAAAGTATCGGTAAGGCGCCACGCGCTCGCGGCCGACAATGAAATAGCGCCCATCCACGGCCGAGGTGCCATGCATAAAAGCACTGACGACTTCCAGGTTGCAGGTTTCTTCAAAGGACTTCAGATAGTTGCGCAAAGCGATCAATACCGAATCGGTGCTTAACCGCGTCTGGTTCAGATCGGTCATCAGCGCCTGGAACAAACGAGTCGTGCGCGGCCGCGCGAACGGCGTCATGTAGTTTTCCGGGTAAACGAGGAGCGACATCAACGCCGACCAGTCCGAATAGTTTCTGTACAGCTCCCAGCGTTTCAGATCCTCTTCAGGGAACTCTGTCTTCGAATACCCCGGCTCAAGCTTGCGGTAGGCAGCATTGATGAACTTCTGCGCGCAGCTGATCGCCTCGGCACCCAGTGCACTGGGCACTTTTTGCGTGTCGAGCGAGTCCAGACGCAGCAATTCATTCAGATGGTCTGCGTTCTTCATGATGCTGAACCGGCCACCGCTCTCGCCAAAGTGGCCCAGGCAATACTCCGTCAGTGCAGTGCGACGTTGTTCCAGCAAATCGTTGATGATGCTTTGGCTCATGATCTTCACCTTCTGGCGGGGCGGCGCAAACGTCATGCTTCATCTGGAAGGGGGAGAGGCGCGAACTCAATCAATGCAAAATCCACAGCCTTCTCGCTGGTTTCCGAGAGCACGGTGCAAATGAATGTGCCTCCCGTCGGACTTGAGATAACCGCTCGGGCAACGCCTTGCTGAGTGGTCTGGCCCTGCTGGGGTCGAATCACCGCCTCAACCGCCAGTAAAGGCTCGTCACCAATAGCGGTGGCGGACCAACGCACCCAGCGGTTTTTGCCCAGATTGCCGAAGCGATCCATGAGAACGGCCGATAGCTCGACCGCTTTTCCCACTGGCACGACGCTGGTGGGCACTCTGGACATGAAAGGCGCGGGGAAATCCAGGTTCATGCCGTCGTCGGTCAACTGGATGAGCGGCCCCTCCTGCGGCGTGATCAAGGGCACCCAGAACAGCGGACGCTCAGCCCCCATGACCTTTCCTGGCGTGTAGGTTGCCGTGGCGACACCCGTTCCTGGCTGGGTTTGGCCGATGATCAGCGTGCCAAGACTGGCCTGTCCGCGAATGGACACACCGCTGAGCGCGTGGCCGTCCTGGTCCGTCAGCGTGATGGTGAAGATGATTTTTTCCGGACTTCCGGCAATCACCTCAGAGCTGTTCGGCACGATCTTCATGTTAATGAGTGGCGCCCGCAGCTCGGCGGATGGGCGAACCGCTGGCGCCGTTTCCCCAAGACTCAACGAGGCATGCTCGGCAGCGTCTTTGTAAACCGGCTTGTCGACGGTTTCAGGCAGCGTTCCCAGCAGAAAAATGGTCAGCGCATCCATGTTGGTGTGGGTGGCCAGTTCGCGTATCCGGACCAACAGATCCAGTTGCCTGAGATTTTTCAAGAGCCTGTATTGCGGGTCGATTCGCCCGATGCATTCGTGCACGTCCTGCTCGCTCCAGTCGAAAAACCGGGCCAGCCAGACCTCCGACGCCTGCTGTGCGAGGCGCAGCGCGTCGGCGGACAACTTCTCTGGATCTCCCAATTCGTGGATCTGCCTCAAGTACTCAAGCAACTCGGTATGAGGCTGCTTGCTGATCTCGAAGGCATGAGTCAGAACCGTCAGGTAGTACAGGGTAGCGACGGTGAAGACTTGAGAGCCGTCCTGCTCCCACCAATTGTTGAGCCCGTGATCGAGCAGCGCATCAAGGGTTTCGAGGCTGATGTCCAGTTCGGCCACGACGGCACTGAGCCGACGTATGTCAGCCAGCAGAACGAACAGGGGATCAAGAGGTTCCTCGCGCAGGGTGCGTGACAACGCCCAGTCTTCACCCATCTGCTCGACGATTCTGACCAACAGCTCGTAGACGCTCGAATTCGCCCAGTTCAAAGTCTTCAGCGCCCGTTCTGCATCCAGCCCGGTATAAACAGCCAGACATTCCCGAGCGACCGAAAGCTGAGCGGCACGCGCCTGCAGCAGAACCGTGAGCATGATTTCGACAATGGGAGCACGCACACTGCTGTCATCTTCATCCAGCCCCTCCCTGACCGCCTTGTCGAGTTCCTCTCTGGCGAAGACTACGTATTGGTCTTCTGTGCCCTCGCGAGATTTCACCAGACCCAGCGGGTCAGTCAGCGAAGACAGCAGATCTTTCCAGTCACGGCCCACCAGCGGCGGCACACCGGCGGTCACGAATCCGATATGAGTCAATAATGCCTCGCCCAACAAATTGCGGACCTGCTCGAACAAGCGCAGTTCTGGCTCGGTCGCAACATTGGATACCTGAAGATCGGCCACCTGTTGCAGCATCCACAGCACGGGCAAATTGCGCGTACGACACCAGTAGCGGCATGCAGCCAGTGCCGAAATGAGGTTCAACACGTCGGGGACAGTGTCGCCGGCCGTGGGTTTTCCTTTGATCACCGGAACGCCCGCCAGACCGTCAGCCCACGCCTCCCCGCCAAGCACCATGAGCATCAACAGCCCCTCTACAGGTGTCATGCCCAACAAGCGGGGCAATTTCACCAGGCGGTAAAACGCCGACAGAACCTGCGGGCTGCGCTCGAGCGTGTCGGTTCGGCCATGGGCACGGGCGATCGCCAGCGCCAGATACTGGTAGGTCTGCAGGTCGATTTCCAGTGCGCTGCAGATTCGGCTGACGGTGAATTCGGGCACACCCTGCGCCGGTAGCAAAGGAAACACAGCGTTATCAAGGAGCAATGGATCGCGGTAGTCTCCCTGGACATTATTGAAGATCTGATCAAATTGTGACGCTACCTGCCCGCGGCCATAGATTGAGAACGCGTCGATAAACACCACGAAATCCGCAGCCTTGCAGCTGAAGCCTTCACGCAAGGTCTGGAACAACCCCAACGCATGCACGGTATGGTCGGTAACCCGGATGGCCGGTTTCACAGGTTTTTCAGAGCCATCGGGGATGCCAGCCCACTCGGCGTTGACCGCAGCAACCAGCAGCGAATCGACCTCCTCGGGAGGCAGCTTCAGCCATAGATCCAGGCGCCGCTTGCGGTTCATCCGATCGTATCGTCCCGGGTTCATGGGGGATTGGCTCAATCGGTGCAGCAGATTCTCGTAATTGACACTGACGGCGGGTGATTCGCCGCCATTGATAAAGACTGAACCGCAACGCTCGCTTTCCTGCGCAGCGAAAGGCGCATAAACAAGCACGTTGGCCGACCGTGTTGGTGCGTAACGGCGAATTGACAGAAAAGCTTCCAGGCCTTCGGCATCCAGCTTGGTGCGCTGAGCGAAAAACTCCACTTGATTGAGGTTCTGCCAGTCCACCCCGGTTGTACCGTAATTCTTTAAGTAGAATGCCTCTTTGGTGTCCGTGTCGGCGTCGTCGGGAATGAGCTGCTCGGTCAACAACTCTCGCTGGAACGGTCCCAGCCGCGAGGCATGGGCCAGCGCACGACCGGCATCGTCATCCCAAGCCTCGGGAAGCAGAAAGTTGGGGTATTCGATATCTGTCCAGCGGGCAAAATGCCCCACTGACAGA
Source organism: Pseudomonas sp. Sample_9 (assembly GCF_004307535.1). NCBI lineage: Bacteria > Pseudomonadati > Pseudomonadota > Gammaproteobacteria > Pseudomonadales > Pseudomonadaceae > Pseudomonas > Pseudomonas sp. Sample_9. The sequence continues at coordinate 23,758 of NZ_RAZO01000078.1, read as the reverse complement.
CTGTGATGAGCAACCACCGCATTGATGGTTGCCCAATGCTTGTAGTAGGGCAAACCATTCGGATAACGCCGCAGGATCATGGCATCTTCCAGCTCCGGCTCGGTTCTGCCGCTAAACCTTTCCAATACCTTGAGAGTGATATTTACTGCAGAAACGGTCTGGTGCATCGCGTTGTGGTCGATGAACAGTTCCCTGATATCGGCCCGACGCCTGCGGATAGGAATCTTCCCGGTTACCTCATCGGCATCACCGTGTTTTTCGATATTGTCCCCGGCCCACTTCCACATCTGTACCAGATAAGCGACAACTCCCGTGGCATCTTCAAGCGCGCCAACCGGTGCGAACTGGTCAAATGCCGGGCGGAACAGGAGTTCGTAACTGGGCCCGGTGTTGAACCCACCCGCCGCGTACGGTGGCGGTTTCGGCTCGCCGGTCAATGACTGCTCGATGAACTGCCGTCGCAGGTAAACCGCCAGCCCATTCAACCGACGCAGAAACCTCCTGGCCTCCTCGACATTGATGTCGAAGTCTTTCGCCAGGCCCTCGGCGCCCTTCTCCACCAAGGGAAAAATCGACTCGCCACGCTCCAGCCAGGATCTCAGACCGGCAAACTTTTCCAGGCTCTGCTGCTCGCCAAAGACCTGCTCGAACAACTCCAGGCTGGGTTTTTTTGCCGTACTCTTACTGGCCATGCTGTCAGTCCCTGAACAGTTGATGTGCGCTGGCGGGGAACCTTGCCGGCATCGGTTGATACAGACCATTCAGCGCTTCGAAACAGATAGAGTCCACTGTCATAAATGACAGTTTTTACGACCGTTCATCGGAACTGCGTTCAAGAGTTTGTCTGGCGACTCGACACGCACATCAAAACGTCCACTTTCTGCATCGTCTGATATTGGCGTCCCTGTGCTGGATATTTGCCGGAAACGGCACCACTGGGCGCCACTGTGCAACGGCATCGTCGGAGTGGCCGTCCAGCCTGCGTCAGTGACGGTAATGGGGCCGGCAAGTACGACATCCGGGCTGTACCAGCTCATGAGCGTGCCGATGCCCGGTATGCCCGAACCTGTGAAGGCCGCCACGGGAGAAACCCAACGGCCTGGCCCTGGATATATGAATTGCGGAAGAAAGAGCCTTAGCTGACATTCCCACTCGCTGGGGGCCGAGTGGTATCCACCGTTGGAGGCCACAACGCTCAATGTGACAGCCCCATCGGGTGGCTCCAGCGTTGCGGGGATTGACCAGCTTGCGTCGTCTAGCACCGAGGCCGTGCCCAATACGGATTCCCCGCGCTTGAGCGTGATCCGGTCGCCAGAAACGCCGAACCCGGACACCGTCACCGTAGCGCCAAGGAATTCTTCGGGAGTGGGCGATTCAGGGGTCACCGCGACGGGTACGACCCGACACGGCAGATCGAGGCTTGGTTTTGAGGTTCTGCTCTCGAACGTCTGAGTTGCCCAAAGGATTTCGTCTCCGACCTCCAACGAAACGCCGGCATCCCACACACCGTCCACACCGATCTGGACATCGCGCAACAATGGCTCATCGAGCCCGCGGCGCCAAACCGTAACCAACCCCTCTCGCCGCCCCGTACCCGAGAGAGTTGCCCTGCGCGCCAGATCGCCTCCAGGTTGCGGGTGCATAAACTCGGGTGGCATCACCACGACGTCGAACTCGCGCACCTCACTGTCCTTCGACGCCCGACCGTTGAGGGTCTGCTGCGCGGTGATGAACCACGTCTTGATGGCAAGTCCGGTGAGAGGTACCGACCAGGGACCGTCCTGCCCGAGAACCACTGGATCGCCCAAGCGCTTTCCTTCCTGTAGATCCCACAGCTGCATCGAAGCGCCTGCCATGCCGAAGTCACCGGTCACCGTCAGATCGCTGTCGGTTTCCTGTTTGGGCAGCGGCGTTCTGATCGCGGGCTGGAGCCGCTCCAGGTAAACCTTGAATTCCAGGGAGCCTGGCTTCGATGCAAGTCCGACGACGGTCTGCGTCGCTTCGATGGTGTAGAGCACTCCATCCGTAAACGGAGTCGGGCGCTGAAAGGTCCATTTATCCCCGATCACCTGCGCTGCAAATGAGCAACCGCTATCGCTGAACGTAATATTCACCAGTGCGTCTGGCCAGCACGTGCCGCTGAAGATCGGCGTTAGCCCATCCTCGGGAGGAACATCGAGACCGGGTTCGCGAGGCGCAATGCTGACGTGATAATCCAGCCAGCTTTCAAAGCCGTTGAGTATTTGCTGGATGAATACTTTCTGATTGTTCGTCGGACCCCAAAGGGTCGATGCTTGCGTCGACCATCGCCGATTACTGACCGGAGCATCAGGCGCAGCGAGCTCACTTTGAGTCAGCCATATTTTGACGGTAGCGTCGGTGATGCCTGCACCGCTGAAGGTAGGTTGGTAGTCGTCGGTGTGAGTTACATTGCTGACGGGGGACAGCTTCTTTTCGACGTCGAATTCAAAAGGCAACGAGTCGATCCAGCCTCCGGTATTGTCGGCAATCTGTTGAATCGCCACGAGTGTACGGCGGCCCAATTCCCAGCCCGTTGCGGTGGTAGCCCACGTACCGTCGTTTTGCACCACGGCAACAGCTGGCGCATTCCCCTCGCCTGTTTTCACTGTGAACTGGATTCGCGTAGGGAAGTCGGGATCGTAGTGGCCCTTGCCTGAGAACGTCACCGTTGAATTGTCTGGAAAACCGATCACTGGTAACTCAGGTTTGGGAGGGCGAATCCTGAAGGCTCGCCATGCACCGCGACCGAGAATAGAGTCTTCGACAACCAGGCTGATGGGGCCTGGGCGAATGTCCTTGACCGCCACCGTCCACGGCTGGTGACCTGGCGGCACAGTCGCGGTTCCGTAGACGGGGCCCGCTGCCAAATCCTCATATACCTTCAACACGGCACCAGCCCGACCTCTTTCGCCGTCCAATGAAAAAGCTTGCTCTTGCAATGGCGCAGGTCCGGTAATGATCGGGGGACCCGAAAATGTAAACTCGTAGATGAAACTTACTTTTGAGCTGACACCGCGTAAAACCTGAATAGCAATAAACATGGTCTTTTTGGGTTCAAAGCGATGTGCGCTTGTACTCCAGGTACCATCGGGGTTAACCGTGGCATGAAGCACCACGTCGCCCAAGTCCAATCCGTAGACTTCGACTGTAGCGTCCGGCAGTGCTCCACTACCGTGAATGGTTGCACCTTCGACGCTTGTCGAGCCCTCGCGTATTGAAGTTATCTGGACGCGATCAATCACGGAGAAAGCAACAATATCCGAGTCAAGATCCCCAGGTAGACAGGGAACTACCCGCTCTCTGACAAAAATCCGGTAGTTGCCTTGTGAAAGTTGACCCAAGGGTATGTTGAACCGACCGCCTTGTACGTTCTGGACGGGTGAACTCAGTGGCGTTTCCGGTGCATCAAAAACCCGGAGAGTTGATGCCCCTGCACTGATGGTACCGCTGACGGTCACATCGCCTGCCTTGACTACACTGTTATTAACAGGAAAGGCGATAAAAGGTGCATCGAACATATAAAACCAGCCGGAGTCGTACCAGTCACTCCAACCCCCATTCCTGTATATAGCGTAATGAATAGCGGTGCTGCCAGCTCTGCGGCGTACATCAGGAGGAAGAGTTATAACACCCGAGCCAACCGCCCATTCCTCTTCTATATAATTGTTACTGTTGCCATCCTTATAATGAACTTTGAGCTTTTCTGCAGGACCAGACAGTGTGGTGATGAAACGTTTCTTCAAATCCCCGACCGCTCCACTTCGGGGGTAGCTGAACTCTCGGAGCGTTAGCAGGGCGCCAGGGTTTTCTTCTTTATCAGCTCTATCGGATTGCCCCTGAGCTTTGATCGATTCTTCACCCGGCAGGTTATGTTCATCATTCGAATGGTCATCCATCATCGTCAACCTCGGGGAAGTGGATTGTGTTATTCCTCACTTAGTTGAATCGATCCTTATGGAAAGGCACACCTGTCAACTCTGACAGTCCCGACTAACGGTAACTTTTTCCGCACTGCAACCTGCTGACGCCCTTCAGCCGAAGATGCACCGCTACAGCGGACTGCGCCGTTACCTGCGAGATGGGGTTATTGCTGGCGGAGAAGGCGCTGGATCAGGAGCGGGCAATCGCGGTGGCATGACGTCAAGATCAAAAGATCGCAGCCTTCGGCAGCTCCTACAGGGGGAACGCATTCCAAATGCAGGAGCTGCCGAAGGCTGCGATCTTTTGCTGTTCAGGCAGAAGCCGGCAATGGCTGAAAACTGAAGTATTGCTTTAACGCCAGCACCAGCTCGCCGAACTCCGCCGGCGCACGCCGCAGGATGAAACCAGCGTCGTAGTGCAACGGCGTGGCGTCTTCATGGCACCACACGCAGCAGGCGCTGAAATCGATGACTTGCTGGCTGCCATCGCGGGCGGGGACTTTGAGGCGTAACTGAAAATCTGCGCCAACCATCATCGGCAACTGGCTGATCAGCATCAGCCCGTCCACCGACACGTTGCCGAGAAAGCCGACGGGTTTGTCGGTGACGCTGTTAAACACTCTGAGGTAATACGGCAACTGGTGCCGTTCGATCCGGCGGTCGGTAAACATGATGTGCTGTACGCCATGCAGGGCTCCGCAAGGAGCCGCACCTGTGCTTCGGAACGAACCTGCGTGCAGGCCCGCTCTCCCCGCTTCCGGTGTGACGGTCGCAACAATCACCGTCACTTTTACCACTGCCAGTCGCAGGTGTTGCGCCGCCATCGAGACAAGCCTCGCAAGCGGTTTCCTTGACTATAGCGGAGCTTGTACAGACGGCCAGATTTTGTACGACGGTACCGTCAGAAGCGTGTCGGCCGTACCACCGCAGCAGCGCTGCGTGTCGGGTAATGGCCCAGGCTCTGCAAGGTTTCCAGACGCGCGCGGGCACGGTAGGCGTATTCGCTGTTGGGGTACGAAGCAATGATGAACTGGTAGGTCTGCACTGCGTCGATGTACAGCTTCTGCCGTTCCAGGCACTGGCCGCGCATCATCGACACTTCCGGCCACACGTACGGGCGGGCGCGGCTGGCGCGCTCTACTTTGGACAGTTCAAGCATGACCTGCTCGCAATTGCCACGTTCATAGGCGCTGTAGGCGTTGTTCAAATGATGGTTCATCGACCAACGGGTGCAGCCCGTCGCGGCGAGGACGCTGAGGGCAAGGGCGGCAATGGGCAACAATCGCATGGGGGTTCTCCTGTCTTGTGCTCTGTATCGACCCCTGGTCGAAAATCTTCAGGCGCGTTTGTCCCGAAGTTGCCACGTTCAATAAAGAAAACGATAAGTAGTGCATTCGAACAATGACTACACCCTTCGAGCATAGTAGCCTCTGCCTGCGCTTGAACTCAGGAGTCTTTGCATGTCCGTCCGTCGTACCAAAATCGTCGCTACCCTTGGCCCGGCCAGTAACTCGCCGGAAGTTCTCGAACAGCTGATTCTGGCTGGTCTGGACGTTGCCCGTCTGAACTTCTCCCACGGCACCCCCGACGAGCACAAGGCTCGCGCGAAACTGGTGCGTGACCTCGCTGCCAAGCACGGCCGCTTCGTCGCCCTGCTCGGCGACCTGCAAGGCCCGAAAATCCGTATCGCCAAATTCGCCAACAAGAAGATCGAGCTGAAGATCGGTGACAAGTTCACCTTCTCCACCAGCCATCCGTTGACCGAAGGCAACCAGCAAGTGGTCGGCATCGACTACCCGGATCTGGTCAAGGACTGCGGCGTGGGCGACGAGCTGCTGCTCGACGACGGCCGCGTGGTGATGCGTGTTGAAACCGCCACTGCCACCGAGCTGCATTGCGTGGTGACCATCGGCGGCCCGCTGTCCGACCACAAAGGCATCAACCGTCGCGGTGGTGGTCTGACCGCGCCGGCCCTGACTGAAAAAGACAAGGCCGACATCAAGCTCGCCGCCGAAATGGAAGTCGACTACCTCGCGGTGTCCTTCCCGCGTGACGCCGCCGACATGGAATACGCCCGTCAACTGCGTGACGAAGCCGGCGGCACTGCCTGGCTGGTGGCGAAGATCGAACGCGCCGAAGCCGTGGCCGACGACGAAACCCTCGACGGCCTGATCAAGGCCTCCGACGCAGTGATGGTTGCCCGTGGCGACCTCGGTGTGGAAATCGGCGATGCCGAGCTGGTGGGCATTCAGAAGAAAATCATCCTGCACGCACGTCGCCACAACAAAGCGGTGATCGTCGCGACGCAGATGATGGAGTCGATGATCCAGAACCCGATGCCGACCCGCGCCGAAGTGTCCGACGTGGCCAACGCCGTGCTCGACTACACCGACGCCGTGATGCTCTCGGCAGAATCCGCCGCTGGTCTCTACCCGCTGGAAGCCGTGCAGGCGATGGCGCGCATCTGCGTCGGCGCCGAGAAGCACCCGACCGGCAAGACCTCCAGCCACCGCATCGGCAAGGAATTCAGCCGTTGCGACGAAAGCATCGCGCTGGCGACCATGTACACCGCCAACCACTTCCCGGGGGTCAAAGCGATCATCGCCCTGACTGAAAGCGGCTTCACCCCGCTGATCATGTCGCGTATCCGCTCCTCGGTGCCGATCTACGCGTTCACCCCGCACCGCGAAGCCCAGGCCCGCGCGGCGATGTTCCGTGGCGTCTACACCATCCCGTTCGACCCGGCCTCGCTGGAACCGCACGAAGTCAGCCAGAAAGCCATCGACGAGCTGACCAAGCGCGGCGTTGTGGAAAAAGGCGACTGGGTCATCCTGACCAAGGGCGACAGCTACCACACCACCGGCGGTACCAACGGCATGAAGATCCTGCATGTCGGTGATCCGCAGGTCTGAGTGACCGGCAGCTGAAACGCAAAAGCCCCGCCATGTGAATGGCGGGGCTTTTTGTTGTCTGGCCGAAAAACGCGCACGCAATATACCCTTCCGTAATTGCGGTCTACTGTCAGAGTTGTCAGTAGACGCCTGCCGCACGTGCGCCGTTAACTGTGATTGAATCAACCATTCGAACGCAGGTACAGCTCATGCACAGTCAACAGCAATCCACCCAGGCCCCAATTGCGCCCGATCCTTCCTTCAACGGAACCGGCATTTGGCACCCTCAAGACGTGCGACCACTTCCGCTCCTGATTTTTGGCGTCGCGGCGCAGAGCGTGGCGAAGGAAGGCTATGTGTATTTCACCGGGGAAGCCTATGGCGGGCTGCCGGGGAGGGTTTATGTACTGGGACGACTCAAGCCCGACGGAACGCTGGATCGAGAATTCGCCAAGGCTACGGACGGCCTGGCTCATGGCAACTTTGCCCCCAATAGCGACTCGGCAGGTTATTCGATCAAGCTGCTGGATGACGGAAAAATTCTCCTGGTCGGGCGTGCCGGCTACCGCAGTATGCCAGCGCTAGGCCGATTCAACGGCGACGGTACGCTCGATACGACCTTCGGCCCCGACGGGGACGGCTACGTCGTCCTAAGACGCCCCGAGGCATGGCCCCAACCATCAGCGAGAGAGAACGAGCAAGAATCGGACTTCAGCACCTGTGTCGAGCCGATGGCCAATGGCAAAATCCTCATCGTATATAACTACATAGTCACTCACACTGCCGATACCCGAGCGTTCATCTTTGTTCTCAACAGCGACGGCACCCCCGATACCGCGTTCAACGAAACAGGTCATTTGCAGGTGATTGAACCGGGGAGTAGCCCGGACAGTGTAGAGCTGACAAGCGGCTTGATTGACGATATAGGCAATGTCGTTGTCTGCGGCAGATTGACGGTAGACCGGAAGCCAGCCGGAATATTTTTCGCCCGATACACTGCCGAAGGCATTCTTGACGAATCGTTCAATGACACGGGCGTTCGCCTGTTCAACTCCCCTGACCTCTCGGAGGCCGAACTCACTTCGTTGGTCAGACAGACCAACAATCGACTGTTGGGCGTTGGCCACACCTCGGATCGTCTAGGTCTGTTGATCAGTCTGGAACCCGACGGTAAGGACAATATTCAATTCAACGGGGGTAAACCGCTGCTCATCCGGCTGGAAAACTACCGCACCCGATGGAGAACCGCCGTGATGCAGCCGGACGGGAAAATCCTGCTGATGGGCGCAATCACATCGCCCGAACCGCCGCCGTCGCCCAGCCAGTCTTACGGTGTGTTGGCGCGCCTTTTGAGTGACGGCAACAAGGATGATGACTTCAACGCCGGCAGCTTTTGGGTCAAAGCGCGCGCCTCGTCAATCCTGACTAGCCTGGCGTTGCAGGAGGACGGAAAAATCATCATCGGCGGTTTTGAGCACTCTGCGGGGTTGGACAAGGCCCTGGTCATGCGCTTTCACAGTGGCACGGCGGCTCTAACCGATTGACCTGGCGGTAATCATCGGCCCAGCTCTTTGAATGGCGGGGCTTTTCTGTGGTTTGAATCAAAAGCCCCTCACCCTGACCCTCTTTCAAAAGGAAAGGGAACAGATCGGGAATATTGCACAATTGCAAAGACCTGATAAAGGTTCAGCGAATCCATGATCGACCGCACCTTTCAGGTCGATGGGTAACGCAATACACCTCGGCCGGGAGAGAACCGGGTGTGGGTTGGCTTTTCAATGACGGTTGATAAACCCACTCAACGCCGCCACCGCCTCCGGCGAACGCAACCGCTGGGTGAACAACGCGCCCTCCTCCTCGATCACTTTTCGCAGCAACTCGCGATCCGGCGCTCGCATCAATTGCTTGCTGATGCGCACCGCTTCGGCCGGCAGTTCATCGAAACGCAGGGCCACTTCCCGAGCCTTGCTCAAGGCCGCTTCACCGCTGTCCAGCGCTTGGGTGGCAATCCCCCACTGCGCTGCCTGCTCACCACTGAAGCCTTCACCCAGCAACAGTAACTCAGCCGCTTTCGCCTGCCCAAGCAAGCGCGGCAGGATCAGGCTGGAACCGAATTCGGGACACAATCCGAGGTTGACGAACGGCATGCGCAGCCGCGCGTCGCGGCTGACATAGACCAGATCGCAGTGCAACAACATCGTCGTTCCGATGCCTACCGCTGCGCCAGCCACGGTGGCGATCACTGGTTTGCGACATTCGAGCAGGTTGAGCATGAAGTGGAACACCGGGCTGTCGAGGTCGCTCGGCGGTTGTTCGATGAAGTCGGCGATGTCATTCCCAGCGGTGAAACACTCGGCACTGCCAGTGATCAGCACGGCATTGATTTCCGGGTCGCTGTCAGCCTGTTTCAATGCTTCGGCGAGGCGGCCGTACATGGCGCGGGTCAGGGCGTTTTTCTTGTCCGGGCGGTTGAGGCGCAGGGTCAGCAAACCGCGTTCGCGTTCCAGCAGGATGGCTTCGGTCATGGCGTGTCTCGCGTCTGAAAATCAGCGCTCAACCACGGCTGACAAACACGTCGGCCAGCAGTTGATTGCGCGGCAATCCGGCCAGATACAGACGCTTGGCGAACGCGTCGACACTGGCTGTCGAGCCGCAGACTAAGGCCAGGGTTTGCCGAGAAACAAGGCGCAGTTGCGCCAAAGCGGCGGCTGAGTCGGTCGCTGTCCACAGCTCGACGCTGAGGTTTTCACGCTGCGCGGCCAGCGCGGCAAGGGGTTTGGCCAGATAGTGCTCGCGCTCGTCATGGGCCAGGTGAATGACACGGATGGCGCCTTGGTGATCCTGCCGCAAGGCTTCGCGCAGCACACCGAACAACGGGCCTAAACCGGTACCGGCGGCCAGCAGCCACAGTGGCCGGGCGTGCCAGTCCGCATCGTAATGCAAGGCGCCGCCGCGCAGTTCGCCAAGGCGGATCGCGTCGCCGATCTGCAGCCGGCGTGCGGCATCGATGAATTCGCCGGGCTGACGGCAATCGAGGTGAAACTCGAGGAAGCGGTCTTCTTGCGGCAGGCTCGCCAGTGAATACGGACGAGCAATGTGGCCGATCCACAGCACCAGATGCTGGCCGGCGCTGTAGCGCAGTGGCCGCTGCGGGGTCAGGCGCAGGCGCAGAACGCTGTCGCTGAGCCAGTCCAGCGCCTCGACCACGGCCGGGAGGCCGTCAGTAATCGGGTCGAAGGTGTGCACTTGCAAGTCTTCGCTCACCTGGCATTGGCAGGCCAGCCGCCAACCCTGCTGGCGCTGTTCGGCACTCAAGGCGTCCGGACGATTGTCAGTGGGCAGGCCTTGCACGCATTGCACCAGACAGGCGTGGCAACTGCCGGCGCGACAGCTGTAGGGCACGGCAACGCCGTTCTGATTGAGGGCATCAAGCAGATTGCTGCCCGGCTCAACCGTCCACTGCCGCTCACCGACACGCAATTCAGGCATCGATGTTCTCCCACGCGGCGGCACAACGATTGCGCCCGTCGCGCTTGGCCCGATACAGCGCCTGATCGGCGCGCTGCAACGCTTCGTCCAGATCATCGCCTACGGCCAGCAGGGTCATGCCCGCCGACAGGCTCAGGTTGCGCACTTGCAGGCCCATCAACTCCACCTCGCTGAAGGCGATGCGCAAACGCTCGCAACACGCGGTCAGGCGTTCGGCATCACAGTCGGGCACCAGCACCACGAATTCCTCGCCACCATAGCGCGCCAGCACATCGCCGTCGCGCAGGCAGGCTTGCGCCACACCGGCAAACGCCTGCAATACCTGATCGCCGGCGGCGTGGCCGTGCAGGTCGTTGATGCGTTTGAAGTGGTCCAGATCGATCAGCGCCAGCCCGTGCATTACGTCGCCGTCCAACGCGTTGAGCTCGCGGGAGGCGATGCGCAGGAAATGCCGGCGATTGAACAGCCCGGTCAGTTCGTCGGTGGCAACCAGGTCTTCAAGCTGGCGCATCATCCCGCGCAAGGTGTCCTGATGCGCCTGCAAGGCAAACCGACGTTGCCGCTGGCGTTGCCGCGAGACCTGAACGAAGCGTGCGTAAAGCACCAGCCACGCCAGCACCATCGCCAGAATGCACACCTGCAACGCCGCGAGCGCAGGCTCGGCGAGGCGAAAGTGATAAGCGTCCCACAGGGTAATCGCAGAAAAACTGAAGAACACCAGCAGTGCGCAACGGATAAACACACGTCGAGTGAGATGGAACAGGCCGAACAGCAGGATCAGCACATAAAACACCAGAAATGCGCCGCGCGCCTCGTCGACATGGGCGATCAGCCAAGTCTGCCAGCCGAGGCCCATCAGCACTTGCGCTTCGGTCAGGCTGGGGTCGGCAAAGCGCTGGTTGCGCCCGCTCCAGAACAGCCCGAACAGGGTCGCCTGGCTGATGACCACCAGCGCGCTGCCGATGGCCACTCCACTGAGCGATTGCTGATAATGCCCGGTGAAAAACGCCAGCCACAGCAGCAGCAAAGCCAATCCGTAGGTGGCCGCAGCGAGGGCGAAGCGTTTGAGCAGAAGGCGTTGAATGGCGTTATGGGTCAATCGTTGACTCACCGTGCGATAGGAGGCTGACCGAGTGTCCTACTCTACAGACCGGATGCCACTTTAGAGGGCCGGTCGCTAAATGACCACCGATTTTCGGGCTCGAAAATTGACGTCAAATGCATGACCTGATTGAGCTGCATTGATGCCCGCACCAGGTCCCTGTGGTGAGTGGATTTATCTTCGATGGGCTGCGAAGTGGCCCCTTGCAATCTTTCATTCACGCCAAGCGCAGAGGTTTTACGGCTGCTGCGCAGCCGAGCGGGGATAAATCCCCTCGCCACGGGGCATCCGACCAAAAGCCAATGTGTGCCCACCACCGAGCCGCGGTATACTGCCGCGCCTTTTTAGCGTCGCGCCACAAAGGGACAGCCGCAAGCCTCAAGCGGCAAGCTCAAGCTCAAGCTGTCCGCGTAATGCTTAACTTGCCGCTCGAAGCTAGAAGCTTGTAGCTGCCCCATCGTGTTTTAGAGGAGCGCGACTCATGACCGTGATCAAGCAAGATGACCTGATTCAGAGCGTTGCCGACGCCCTGCAGTTCATTTCCTATTACCACCCCGTGGATTTCATCCAGGCGATGCACGAAGCCTACCTGCGCGAAGAATCGCCAGCGGCCCGTGATTCGATGGCGCAGATCCTGATCAACTCGCGCATGTGCGCCACCGGCCACCGCCCGATCTGCCAGGACACCGGTATCGTCACCGTGTTTGTCCGTGTCGGCATGGACGTGCGCTGGGATGGCGCCACCATGGGCCTGGACGACATGATCAACGAAGGCGTGCGTCGCGCTTACAACCTGCCGGAAAACGTCCTGCGGGCCTCGATCCTTGCCGACCCGGCAGGCGCTCGCAAGAACACCAAGGACAACACCCCGGCCGTAATTCACTACTCCATCGTCCCGGGTAACACCGTGGAAGTGGACGTGGCGGCCAAGGGCGGCGGTTCCGAGAACAAGTCGAAAATGGCCATGCTCAACCCGTCCGACTCGATCGTCGACTGGGTATTGAAGACCGTGCCGACCATGGGCGCCGGCTGGTGCCCACCGGGCATGCTGGGTATCGGCATCGGCGGCACCGCCGAGAAAGCCGCGGTGATGGCCAAGGAAGTGTTGATGGAATCCATCGACATTCACGAGCTCAAGGCCCGTGGCCCGCAGAACCGCATCGAAGAAATGCGTCTGGAGCTGTTCGAGAAGGTCAACCAGTTGGGCATCGGCGCCCAGGGCCTTGGTGGCCTGACCACCGTGCTCGACGTGAAGATCATGGATTATCCGACTCACGCCGCTTCCCTGCCGGTGTGCATGATCCCCAACTGCGCTGCCACCCGTCACGCACACTTCGTGCTCGACGGTTCCGGCCCGGCCTCGCTGGAAGCGCCACCGCTGGACGCCTATCCGGAAATCGTCTGGGAAGCCGGCCCGTCGGCGCGTCGCGTCAACCTCGACACCCTGACCCCGGAAGACGTGCAGAGCTGGAAACCGGGCGAAACCGTGCTGCTCAACGGCAAGATGCTCACCGGTCGCGACGCCGCGCACAAGCGCATGGTCGAGATGCTCAACAAGGGCGAAACCCTGCCGGTGGATCTGAAAGGTCGCTTCATTTATTACGTCGGCCCGGTTGATCCGGTCGGTGACGAAGTGGTTGGCCCGGCCGGCCCGACCACCGCAACGCGGATGGACAAGTTCACCCGCCAGATCCTCGAGCAGACCGGCCTGCTGGGCATGATCGGCAAATCCGAGCGCGGCCCGACCGCGATCGAAGCGATCAAGGACAACAAGGCCGTGTACCTGATGGCTGTCGGCGGCGCCGCTTACCTGGTTGCGCAAGCGATCAAGAAGTCCAAGGTGCTGGCATTTGCCGAGCTGGGCATGGAAGCGATCTACGAGTTCGAGGTCAAGGACATGCCGGTCACCGTTGCCGTGGACAGCAAAGGTGAGTCGGTACACATCACTGGCCCGGCGATCTGGCAGCAGAAGATCAGCGAAAGCCTGGCGGTGGAAGTGCAGTAAGCCCTTCGCTTGCATGAAACGGCCGGCCATCCGCAGCGATGGACCGGCCGTTTTCACATGTGCAAACCGATCGCGATAAAAAAGCTGCCGGTCCATACAAAATGATCTTGTGCACCTGTCAGATCTGACAGGTTCATCTTTGGCCTTTTCTTGTTAGCGTCGATCCAACACGCCCACGCTGCGCGCTATGGATTCGACCATGCCCGACCAAGATTTGAGCATCACCGCACCGGCCATCGCCAAAAGTTCATCGATCGCGACGATCGGCAAGAGCTGGAGCGCTGTAGGGCCCACGGGCACAGCGGGGTTCGAACTGCCGATCCCTGCGAGCGTTGGGCGCGGTTTTGATCCGCAAATGACGCTTTCGTGCAGCAGCCAGAGCGGTAACAGCGCGTTTGGCCTGGGCTGGAATCTCGGTCTGAGTCAAATCAGCAGACGCACCAACAAGGGCGTACCGCGCTACAGCGAGCACGACGAAATCATCGGTCACGACGGTGAAGTGTGGATGCCCGAGCTGGATGATGACGGGAAGCTGAAATCGCGCAGGGAGCAAACCTACCGGGATGTCGTCATTGCTGCCCATGATGTCGTGTCTTACCGGGCGCGTATCGAGGGTGATTTCTCGCTACGCGAACGCTGGCAACCGGCTGACGGTGGAGCGCCCTTCTGGCTGGTGCACGGCGCCGACGGCACATTGCACGTCTACGGCAAAACCACCGCCTCACGCCGTGCCGACCCCGACGACGAATCGCGCATCAGCAATTGGCTGCTGTGTGAAAGCATGAACGCCCATGGCGAACACATCTGCTACGAATACAAACCCGACGATCAGCCTGACGAACAAGACCCGATTCACGACTATCGCGCCCAGCGTTATCTGCGACGGGTGTGTTACGGCAATGCCACGGCGAGCGATCACCTTTACAGCTGGGACACTGACCGACCGACGGATCTGCCATGGCATTTTCAACTGGTGTTCGATTACGGCGAACGCAGCAATTCGCTGACGGAGATTCCGAGCTACGAGGAAATGAACCGCTGGCGGCTGCGACCGGATCCGTTTTCCAGCTATGGGCAGGGTTTTGAGCTGAGCACCCGCAGGCTCTGCCAGCAAGTGTTGATGTTTCATCACTTCCCCGGGGGCCTGGCGACAGAGGCAAAACTTGCACGTCGCCTGCTGCTGGAATATCGACCGTTCCAGAACATTGCGCAGTGGGCTTACAGCCAGATCACTGCAGCGCACTATCAGGCGTTCGATGGCCAAGGCAATGTCGAACACACTCCACCGGTGGAATTCGACTACTCGCCTTTCGAGATCAATAAAACCCCTGCCCGGCTGTTGGAAAACGAGACTCAACCGGGCATCGAAGACGGCGGGTTCTATCAATGCGTCGATCTGTATGGCGAGGGCGTGCCGGGCTTTCTCTGCCGCTACGACAACGCCTGGTATTACCGAGAACCGCGACGCGCGGCACCTGGTACCGAACTGATCGGTTACGACCCATGGGTTTTGCTGGACAGGATCCCGGTGGCAGATCGCAACCGCGCCGTGGCGCAACTGCTTGACCTGACCGGTGACGGCCGCCTGGATCTGATCATTGCCCGGTTGGGTTACTGCGGTTTTCATGCGTTGAATGCGCAGCGGCAATTCGAACTGTTCAGCGCGTTCGACACGTTTCCCCGGGAACACCAGGATCTGACTTTGACCATGGGGGATTTCAGCGGGGACGGGCTGATGTCAGCGGCCAGCATCAGCCCCGACCGCGTACGTCTTTATGCCAGCCTGCGGGAAAAAGGCTTCGCCGCCGCACAGGAAATCCCCCATGAATACGCAGACGATCGTCTGCCGGTGTTCAGCAACTCGCGAAGCGAACTGGTGCTTCTGGGCAATCTGCTTGGCAGCGACATGCCCGAGCTGTGCCGCATCCGCCATGACGAGGTCCGCTGCTGGCCGAATCTTGGTCACGGCAAATTCGGCAAAGGTCGCAAGATCAGCGACCTGCCCTTCACCCATGAAGAATTCGACGCCTCGCGAGTACGTCTGGCCGATCTCGATGGCTCCGGCGCGCCCGCGCTGATCTATCTCAAATCCGATGGGTTCGACATCTACCTGAACCGGGGCGGCAACGGCCTGGAGCAGATTCCCGTCAGCGTGCCGTGGCCTGAAGACGTGCGCTATGACCGTTTGTGCCAGGTCAGTTTCGCCGACCTGCAAGGCCTCGGTTGCGCCAGCCTGATTCTGACGGTGCCGCATATCCAGCCGCGGCATTGGCGCTACGATTTTGTTGCAGCCAAGCCCTACCTGCTGGTCAACAGTAACAACAACATGGGCTGTTCCAGCAGCGTGACTTATCGCAGCTCGGCTCAGGAATGGCTGGATGAAAAGGAGCGGCTGCTGGCACTTGAGCGTGCACCGGTATGTCATCTGCCATTTCCGCTGGCCGTGGTGAAGAAGCAGGAGCAACACGACGAGATCACCGGCAACCGGTTGACCCAGTCGTTCACTTGGCGCGAAGGGTTCTACGACGGCAAGGATAGGGAATTTCGTGGGTTCGGCTACTTGCAGCAACTTGACTGCGAGGTTGGAGCCGATCCTTCAGAGCCCGGCTTCAGCGAGCCAGTGCAAACATGCACCTGGTTTCACAACGGTCAGGAAATCAATCGCTCCCGCGACGATTATTTCAGCGCGGACGCGGACGCCTGCCCGTTGGGCGAAACCCTGTTCAGTCGTTACCACCCCAAAGGTGAAATCGATGAGCCCGTCACTCCGGAGGGGTCCGACAGTCGCTATCGGATTGCGCAGGCACTGGTTGGCTCGGTCGCTCGAACAGAAATTTTCCCCTACCGCGCCGATGCGCAGGCGCCCGGTGCAGCCGCGCTGTACTCGGTAGAAGAGAAGCGCTATCTGGTTCGCGAGGTACGACCGCAGGGGCAATATGCCGCAGCCGTGCTGCTACCCCTTCAGGCCGAAGCAATCAGTTATCAGTACGACGGCTTTAGCAATGACCCGCTGTGCCGCCACGATGTCATCCTGCGCTGGGACGCTTACGGCGCCGCGACCCACGCACTTACGGTGAGCTATGCGCGCAGGTTGACCGCCCAGAGCCCGCCCCCCTTCACCGAAGACCATCTGAATCAATGGTGGTCCGACGCTCACGACGAAGCGCAGCAATACTTTTACATCAGTGAAACCCGTGCACGCCGGATCAATCTGGTCGACTCGCAACAGTGGCGATTGGGCCTGCCCTATCAGGATCAGGGCAATGCCTTGAAGTTGGCCAAGGGCGATCTGCCGGTCGGGCTCAACCCGGGACAGGTATCGTTCGAGTTTCTGCGAGAGCACCAGGATTCCACGCAATGGCATAGCGAACGGGTGCTGACTTCCCAATCGATCCAGCGCTATGTGAGCGTGGACGGTATCGAACTGGATGACGGTGTCGCCGGGTTCGAAGCCCTGGCGCATTCTCTGGAGCTGGCGCTACTGGACAAGACCGCGCTGGACGCTTACAGCGTTGTGCCAGGCCTGGTCATCCGTGAAGCCCTGCTGGATATTGGCTATGCGCCCATGCCGCCGTTGTTCGAAGCGGCGCCGAGTGACGAACAGAATCTCTGGTCGTCGCGCTTCAATTTTTCTCGCTACGGCAACCTGCCAGCGTTCTACAACGTGCTCGCATTCAACGAAACGCCAAGCCATGGCATAACCACGGCGGTTTACGACAGTCATTACCTGACGATCATGCGGATGGAGTTGCCGGACGGTTGTGCCGTGCGCGTCGCGGAATTCGATTACCACGCGCTGAAACCCCTGCGAGTCATCGACGCCAACGACAATCTCGAAGAAGTTATCTACGAGCCTTCCGGTCAGCCATTGGTCACAAGTTTCCAGGGTACGGAAAATGGCAAACCCGCCGGCTTCCATGCCCTGAGCGACTATCGGCCGTTGCCCGACACTCATCCGGAATGGGCCATCGCCAATCCGGCGCAGGCCGTCCAGGGCGCAGCGAGTACCCTGCACAAAAACCTGTTCAGCTGGATGGCAGCCATTCCTGCTTCGGCGCTTGGGCGCCAAGGGATCAAACAAGGCGACCTGCTGCCCGGCGGACACATTCGCGCCAGCACACGTCGCCGGCTGACCCTTGCCCGGACATTGACGCTCGATGATCAGCGGATGCTCGAGGCCATCAGCTCAGCGTGTCGAGAACCTGTACACACCGTGATACTCAGCGCCGACCGCTATCCCGACGATGCGATCGATGCGCAGATCCAGATCGTCAAAGCCTGTGTCGACGGTTTTGGTCGTGCATTGCAAACCCTGCAATTGGTCGACCCGGGGCCGGCGCATGACGTGGACCCGAACACTGGCGAGTTGCTTGCCGAAAACGCTGAGTTGCCTGCCGATCCACGCTGGCGCGTCAGCGAACGGGTCGAATACAACAACAAGGGTTTGCCCATACGCCAGTACCGGCCGTTCTTTGCCAACAGGCACTGCTACGTCAATGATCAATCGCTGCACAGACTCGGGCTGTTCGACCAATTGTTCTATGACGCGCAGGGGCGTCCGATCAAGCTGGTCAACGCCAAAGGCGACTTTTCCCGCCAGACTTACCATCCCTGGTATCACACCAGCGAAGATTTCAACGACACCGCCGAAGAGCAAGAGTCCGCTCGCGAGTCAGGCTCATGACCTCCTCCCTGCATTGGCGCACGCCGTCACTGGCGGTCATCGACGGCCGCGGCCTGCCGATCCGACAGGTCGCTTACTTGCGCTCAGCAGTCGGTGCCACACCCAGCGCTCTGGTGACGACCCGGCAGCACGATCTGGCAGCGCGCCACGTGGCGCAGCAGGATCCGCGCTTGCCAATGGCGAACGCCACCACCACTTACATGCTCAATGGCACAACGCTGTTCACCGATAGTGTCGATTCGGGCTGGCGCCTGGTCCTGCCAGGCATGGCCGGCGAGCCTTTACAGCGCTGGGATGAGCTTGGCCATCACTGGGAATCGACATTTGACCCGCTGCTTCGCGTGAAAACTCTCAGGGAACACGGCGAGGACCTGGGCGAGAGTTTCACCTATGGCAAGAGTGATGCCGATGCAAGCCATAACCTGCGGGGGCAGTTGAACAAGCAGACAGATGCTTCAGGTTTACTGGAGATCACCGGCTACTCCCTCTCCGGCCAGACGCTCGTGGAAACCCGAACCTTCCATGATGACGAGCCGTTCACCACGCGCCAGATGATCAGCCCCGTCGGTGCTGTCCTGGAGCAAACCGACGCCGGCGGTCATCGCCGAGCATCACGCCATGGTCTTGCCGGGCAGCTCAGGCAAGTGGATCTTGAGATCAAGGGGCACCCCGTCAAGCGAGTGATGCTCGATGCACAGTACAACGCCAACAATCAGATCATCGCGCAACTGGCCGGCAACGGCGTGCTCAGCCAATGGACATACGACCCGGCCGACGGGCGTTTGCACACGCAAACAAGTCACAAACCCGGTGAAGACAGGCTGCAGGATCTCGAATATTTCTACGACCGCGTCGGCAACGTCATTCGTATCGAAGATCACGCTTTCGAGCCGACCTGGTCCGCCAACCAGCGGGTCGATGGCCATCGCGAATTCAGCTACGACTCGCTGTACCGGTTGATCCGTGCCACGGGTCACGACGACGCCCTGCCCCCGGACACCCACGGTCTGCCGCAACCGCCCACCGAAAAAAACCGCCTCAACTATACCCAGACGTACAGCTACGACGATGGCGGCAACCTGATCGAACTGCGTCATCAGCGCGACGGTGCCAGTCGCACCCGGCGCATGTACATCGACGATCAAAGCAATCGCGGTGTGCGCCGGGAAACGGGCGATGATGAACCGGACTTCAGCAACTGGTTCGACCTGCACGGCAATCAGCGCAGGCTGCGGCACGGCCCGACCTTGCACTGGAACAAGCGTGACGAGCTGGAGCACATCGATCTGGTGGTGCGGCCGGACAGCGCCAACGACGCCGAATACTACCGCTACAGCCAGGGCGTGCGAGTGTTCAAGCGCCACGAAACCTTTGCTCCGGGTGCCAACCATTTTCATCAGGTCCGCTACCTGCCCGGTCTGGAAATCCGCAGCAAGGACAACGGCGAAGAACTGCACGTCATCAGCCTCGGCAATGCACGCTGCCTGCACTGGGTGACCAATCCACCTGCCGAAAACAACCAGGTGCGTTACACCCTGGACGACCATCTCGGCTCTTGCGTGATGGAACTGAACGAAGAGGCGACAGTTACCAGCGAAGAAGGCTACTACCCCTTCGGCGAAACCGCGTGGATGGCGCCGGAATCGGAAATCGAATACCGCTTCATCCGGTATTCCGGCAAGGAAATGGACGTCAGCGGGTTGTATTACTACGGCGCCCGTTATTACGCGCCGTGGTTGCAGCGCTGGATCAGTGCCGATCCGGCGGGGGATGTGGATGGGTTGAACCTGTATGGGTTCGTCGGGAACAACCCGCTGACTTTTGTGGATGTGCATGGCAACAGCCAAGACAGATTCGATATCGTCAATTTCTCAAGGTTTGCAACGGTACTCGGCAACCACGCTGCTATGACGCAGGACAAGATGCTGAAAATTTCACAAAGAAAATACGGGGGGGATCTGCTCAAGAGCGGATTTGCAGAAGCACTTATAGGCACTGCCGGCTTCTTTGCAGGTTACTTCGGCGGCACATTCGTTGGTTCAGAACTTACCGCCGGTATGCCAGAGGCCGTCAAATACCTGGTCGATATGGTTGCCACGCACATCAACGGCGACATTGCCGAGTCGATCGTCGCTCAATTCACGTCCTTTGCAAATATGACAAGCCCATTGATTCCACAAACTTCGGTCATGAGCGTCGAAGCCATTGATCAAAAGATCGCTGGCACGGCGAGTTCATCGAGTTTTACGCCAGCTGATGCGTCCACCATCCTGATGAGCCGTGGCGTCGGATCATATGTTCCAGGCACGGGTGCGGCACTTAACCTGGGTTCGCGAGTGCAGGAAGTGGTGGACATACAAAATGGTCTGGATCCGGTCAAGATTGGAAAAATCGAAACAATGCTCGCCGACTGGCATCAAGCCCTTACTTCGCGAATGACCCATATTGAGAAGGCCTTCAGACGAACAGGACAAAACACGATCAATTCGGCTGACGTGCTATCTGACAAGAGCCGCTTGAAGGATGCCAAAATCATTCGGCTAGATACCTTGCGAGAGCAGACCACTGAGATCCTTGGATTTATCGAAACCACCCAGACCATGATGAAGTGGTACAAGGAAGATTTACTTACAGACAATGTTTTCCTGCGCAAAGAAGCGAAACCGAGGACCGGGTTCAGGGCGAAATTTCAGGCTTTTGTCGAGCGTTTCACCAGACATGTCTACCCACCCCAATGAAGTACGATACCGTCCATTCGCGCACTCCTGCGTTGACGGTCATCGACGCACGTGGTCTGCCAATCCGACAGATCGCTTACCTGCACTCGGTAGCCGCTGATCCGCCAAGCGCTCTGGTATCTTGCCAGCACCACGATGTAGCCGGGCGCCTGGCGGCACAGTACGACCCGCGCCTGCCGGTGGCGAACGCCACCAACGTCTATGCGCTCGACGGCACTGTGCTGTACACCGATAGCGCCGATTCGGGCTTGCGCCTGGTGCTGCCGGGACTGGCCGGCGAACCACTGCATCGCTGGGACAAACGTGATCATCATTGGCAATCGACCTTTGACATGCTGCTACGCGTAAAAACGCTAAAGGAAGCCAGCGGGGATCAGATCGACAGTTTCAGCTATGGTGAAAGTTCCGCCGATGGAGACTGCAACCTGCGCGGCCAGTTGATCGAACAGACGGATTTTTCAGGATCGCTGAAAATCACCGGTTATGCCCTCACCGGCCAGGCGATTGCAGAAACCCGCACCTTTCGCGATGGCGAGCCGTTCACCACGCGCCAGATGATCAGCCCCGTCGGTGCTGTCCTGGAGCAAACCGACGCCGGCGGTCATCGCCGAGCATCACGCCATGGTCTTGCCGGGCAGCTCAGGCAAGTGGATCTTGAGATCAAGGGGCACCCCGTCAAGCGAGTGATGCTCGATGCACAGTACAACGCCAACAATCAGATCATCGCGCAACTGGCCGGCAACGGCGTGCTCAGCCAATGGACATACGACCCGGCCGACGGGCGTTTGCACACGCAAACAAGTCACAAACCCGGTGAAGACAGGCTGCAGGATCTCGCCTATTTCTACGACCGCGTCGGCAACATCATTCGCATTGAAGACCACGCCTTCGAACCCACCTGGTTTGCCAACCAGCGGGTCGATGGCCATCGCGAATTCATCTACGACTCCTTGTACCGGTTGATTCGCGCAACCGGTTACGACGACGCCCTACCCCCGGACATCCCCGGCCTGCCGCAACCGACCGATCCGAAAAACCGCCGCAACTACACCCAGACTTACACTTACGACAAGGGAGGAAACCTGATCGAGTTGTGCCATCAGCGCGACGAGGGTTGTCGCACCAGGCGTATGCACATCGACAGTGAAAGCAATCGCGCAGTACGCCGGGAAACCGGCGATGACGAACCGGACTTTGGCAACTGGTTCGACCTGCACGGCAATCAATCCAGGCTGCGGCACGGCCCGACATTGCACTGGAACAATCGTGACGAGCTGGAACATATAGATCTGGTCATTCGCAAGGACAGCGCCAACGACACCGAGAATTACCGCTACAGCCAGGGCGTGCGGGTACTCAAATATCGCGAAACGGTCGCCAGGGGTGTCAGTCACATCGATAAAGTGCGCTACCTGCCCGGCCTGGAAATCCGCAGCAAAGACAACGGCGAAGAGCTGCACATCATCAGCGTCGGCAACGCGCGGTGTCTGCATTGGGTGAGCAATCCGCCTGCCGCCAACACCCAACTGCGCTATACCCTCGAAGACCATCTCGGCTCTTGTGTGATGGAGCTCAATGAAGAGGCCGTCATCACCAGCGAAGAAGGCTATTACCCGTTCGGCGAAACCGCGTGGATGGCCCCGGAATCGGAAATCGAATACCGCTTCATCCGTTACTCCGGCAAGGAAATGGATGCCAGTGGTTTGTATTACTACGGCGCGCGTTATTACGCGCCGTGGTTGCAACGTTGGGTCAGTGCGGATCCGGCGGGGGACGTGGATGGGTTGAATCTGTATGCGTTTGTAAGCAACAACCCCGTCGGTTATATAGACGCCGACGGTCAAGGCAAATTACTGCCGACAAAAGCGGACTATGACGCCGCCTGGAGCAGGCACTTTTCGCGGGAAAACGCCAGCTATGCAAAAAGAGGTCAGGGAATGGCTTCTGATCGCCTGCGCAGCACTCTGGCGAATCAGATACTCAAGCACGTGAATATTCTGGGAATCACCCAACTGCGATCCAACAATGTGCAGCAGCAGATGCTCAACCAGAATTCAACTTCCCATTTTGCGAAAGCAACAGCCCGTAGAACAGCCGTCCATGTGACGAATCAGGCCCTCAGTTATGGCGCAGGAATAGTGGTTGGGCTGGGTGCCCAAGCGTTAGGGGTAGCCGCTCCTGGCGTGGGAAATGTGGTTGGTGTCGGCATGGGGATTGCCACCAAAACCGCCGTCAGCTTCGCTATCGACTATGTCGCCGAAAAATCCGGGCTGAGCACCTCGGTCAAGCTCAAAGCAAGTGCTCTTGATCCTGACAAAATCATCCGGCAGGCAGAGTACAAGTCCATGAACCTACTGAATTACCTGGGCGCCAAGGGCATCAAGAATTTTGACGTTCGAAAAACCAAAGGCCAGGTAGGTACCGGAAAACTTGCTGCCGCTTTTGGGCTCAAGTTTTTTGCACCAAACGTTGCTTCTGAAGCCGGTGCAGGGCTTTCCTTAGCGATTGGAGCAGTAGAAATCGTTAAAGAAGTCAGCGACGCCAGTTCTGAAATATCCGACGAGAAATACGGCAGGCTGTTCACATATATCCCGGCATTGGTCCAGCAGATCAACGATAACCTGCAAACCACCAGAGAGTACTTCGCTGCGCTTTCCATTGATTCGCTGGCAGGAGTCAAACTTGCCGACCTCGAAACGGAAACGGCAAGAATTACCGGACACCTGCAAGAAACGATGAACAGGGCAATATCCTATTCGAAGAAACCCAGGGCGGCATGACCCCCATGGATCTCAAGTAGCAGGCAAGGGGTGATGGCATGCTATCGTGCCCCTCCTCCTACCATCCGTTAGACCAGCATGCTGCCGACTTCCCGTACCCTGCGTCTGTCGTTGTATTCCCTGCTGAT
>NZ_RAZO01000403.1:0-5754 GCF_004307535.1 Pseudomonas sp. Sample_9 | reverse complement strand
TTCTGCTTGTCGCCCTGCAGGGTCTGGCTGCCATCGCTTTTCCAGGTGAACAGCGCTGGCGGGCGCTCCTCACCCAGGATCAATTGATGATTGCGCGGGTCCCAGGTGATGGCTTCAAAAGCCTTGTTCTGGTCTTTCGACGGCCCGAGATCGTATTTCGGGAAGTCGGCAATGTTCAGCTCACGAGTCGCGGCGTCGATCTTGACGATCGACAAGGTATGCTCACGCTCATCGACAATGGCCAGCAAACCGTTTTCCATGACCGTCAGGCCTTCAGGATTGCTCCAGCCCACCAGCGGCATTTTGCGCAACACGTCGCCCTGCAGCGTCAGCTCGACGAGGAAGGCATTCTTGCCCATCACCGCAAACAGGGTCCTGGTCTGCGGGTTATAGGCCAGATCCGAAGCTTCGTCCTTTTCCATGCCCGGCAGCGGCTTGGCATCGATCACCACCTGATAATCCGGCAGCCAGACGCTCTCCTTCTGCTCGGCCTTGCTCTCGAAGCGCTCCAGCACCCACAGCACGCCGCGATCATCCCAATGCATGGCGAACGCCAGCCCATAGGCTGCGGCGATGACCAGCAACAGCCAGACATACCAGCGCAGGACGAAGCGGGATCGGAGGGTGGTTTTTTGCTGAGTTGGAGATGCCATCAAAGGATGCGTTCCGTTAATTCAGGCCAAGGGTAATAGCACAAGAGGCCGGCTGAGACGCCAGAATCGCGGGAATTATCCAGAGAGGATGTGAAAAA
Organism: Pseudomonas sp. Sample_9; assembly: GCF_004307535.1. Classification (NCBI taxonomy): domain Bacteria; kingdom Pseudomonadati; phylum Pseudomonadota; class Gammaproteobacteria; order Pseudomonadales; family Pseudomonadaceae; genus Pseudomonas; species Pseudomonas sp. Sample_9. The sequence goes on along the minus strand of NZ_RAZO01000403.1, from coordinate 5,003 downwards.
AACGGCAAATGGCGGGATTGGCGTGTTCGTTTGCCAGAAACACACTTGTGGCGAGGGGACTTATCCCCGTTGGCGCGCGAAGCGCGCCCCTCTTGATCTTGAAGAGGGGCCTGCTGCGCAGTCCAACGGGGCGGTGCGACGTTTCGCTAAATCCCCCTCACCACAAAGCTCACCCCTACAAGGGGTTCTGCGGTTAGCGCACGCTGCTGCTGAAGCTGCTCGCCCCCGGCAGTTCGAGGACGATTTCATCGCCGACATTCAGCGGGCCTACGCCCACTGGCGTGCCGGTGAGGATCACGTCACCGGCCTGCAGCGAGAAGCAGCCGGCCATGTGCTGGATCATCGGCACGATCGGGTTGAGCATCGCGCTGCTGTTGCCGTCCTGGCGCACTTCGCCGTTGATGGTCAGGCGGATGCCGATGTCGGTCAGGTCAGCGAAGGTGCTGCCGACCACAAACGGCGCGATCACCGCCGCGCCGTCGAACGACTTGGCGATTTCCCACGGCAGGCCCTTGGCTTTCAGCTCGGCCTGCTTGTCGCGCAGGGTCAGGTCCAGCGCCGGGGCGAAGCCGGAGATCGCATCGAGGACTTCTTCGCGGCTTGGTTTGGTCGACAGCGGTTTGCCGATCAACACGGCGATTTCCGCTTCGTAGTGCACCGAACCGCGCTCGGTCGGAATGCTGAACCCGCCTTCCAGCGGCACCACGCAACTGCCGGGCTTGATGAACAGCAGCGGCTCGGTCGGCACCGGATTGTCCAGTTCCTTGGCGTGTTCGGCGTAATTGCGGCCAATGCACACGACTTTCCCGATCGGGAAGTGAATGCGCGTGCCGTCGACGTACTGGTGCTGATAGCTCATTTACCGACTCCTGCCTTTATTGATTCAACAGAGATTACCGATCAAACCGGGAAAATCTTGCCCGGGTTCATGATGCCGTTCGGGTCGAACACTGCCTTGACCGCTTTCATGTACTCGATCTCGGCCGGCGAGCGGCTGTAGGTCAGGTAATCACGCTTGGTCATACCGACGCCGTGCTCGGCCGAGATCGAGCCGTTGTACTTCTCGACGGTTTCGAACACCCACTTGTTGACGGTGGCGCACTTGGCGAAGAACTCGTCCTTGCTCAGGTTTTCCGGCTTGAGGATGTTCAGGTGCAGGTTGCCGTCGCCGATGTGGCCGAACCAGACGATCTCGAAATCCGGATAGTGCTCGCCAACGATCGCATCGATTTCACGCAAGAACGCTGGCACCTTGGAAACGGTCACCGAGATGTCGTTCTTGTACGGCGTCCAGTGGGAAATGGTTTCGGAGATGTACTCGCGCAGCTTCCACAGATTGTGCAGCTGGGTTTCGCTCTGGCTCATCACGCCGTCGAGCACCCAGCCCTGTTCAACGCAGTGTTCGAAGGTCTCCAGCGCGCTGTTGGCCACTTCTTCGGTGGTCGCTTCGAATTCCAGCAGGGCGTAGAACGGGCACTCGGTTTCAAAAGGCGCCGGCACGTCACCGCGCCCCATGACTTTGGCCAGGGCCTTGTCGGAGAAGAATTCGAACGCGGTCAGGTCAAGCTTGCCCTGGAAGGCGTGCAGAACCGGCATGATCGAATCGAAATCGGCGGTGCCGAGGACCATCGCCGTGAGGTTTTTCGGTGCGCGATCAAGGCGCATGGTCGCTTCGACAACGAAACCGAGGGTGCCTTCGGCGCCAATGAACAGCTGGCGCAGGTCGTAACCGGTGGCGTTCTTGATCAGGTCCTTGTTCAGCTCGAGCACGTCGCCCTTGCCGGTGACGACTTTCATGCCGGCCACCCAGTTGCGGGTCATGCCGTAGCGAATCACTTTGATCCCGCCGGCATTGGTGCCGATGTTGCCGCCAATCTGGCTGGAACCCGCCGAGGCGAAGTCGACCGGATAGTACAAGCCGTTCTCTTCGGCGACGTTCTGCAGATGCTCGGTGACCACACCCGGCTGGCACACGGCGGTGCGGTCGGTGAGGTTGACGTCGAGAATCTGGTTCATGTAATCGAACGAAACCACCACTTCGCCATTGGCCGCCACCGCAGCGGCGGACAACCCGGTGCGCCCGCCGGACGGCACCAGCGCAATTTTGTGGGTATTGGCCCAACGCACCACGGCCTGCACTTGCTCGATGGTCTTGGGAAACACGATGGCGCTCGGCGCCGGGGCGAAGTGCTTGGTCCAATCCTTGCCGTAAGTGTTCAGGGAGTCGGCGTCGGTGAGGACTTTGCCAGGCTCAACCAGGGTCTTCAGTTCATCAATCAGCGCAGGATTGGTCATCGACAGAACTCTCGAACAATTCATGGTCATCCTGAGAACGCTTCACGTCGCAGGAATGAGTGTTTAGCGGGGTGGCTATGCTAGCATACCGACCCCGCAGGACAGTGCCCAAGGCCAGATCCGCGGTGACGGCTTTGTTGCCGTGCGGGTCAGCTCCAGGCTGCTCCCTCCCTGCCATTTTTCTCCGGGATACAGGTTTACGCAGATGAGCAAGACTTCTCTCGATAAGAGCAAGATCAAGTTCCTTCTTCTCGAAGGCGTCCACCAATCGGCTGTCGACGTCCTCAAGGCGGCGGGCTACACCAGCATCGAATACCTGACTGGTTCCTTGCCGGAAGCCCAGCTCAAGGAAAAGATCGCTGACGCTCACTTCATCGGCATTCGCTCGCGCACGCAACTGACCGAAGAGATCTTCGATCACGCGAAGAAACTGGTCGCGGTCGGCTGTTTCTGCATCGGCACCAACCAGGTTGACCTCAGTGCGGCCCGCGAGCGCGGTATTGCCGTGTTCAACGCGCCGTACTCCAACACCCGTTCCGTAGCCGAGCTGGTACTGGCCGAAGCGATCCTGCTGCTGCGCGGCATCCCTGAGAAGAATGCATCCTGCCACCGTGGCGGCTGGATCAAGTCCGCCGCCAACTCGTTCGAGATCCGTGGCAAGAAGCTGGGCATTGTCGGCTACGGCTCGATCGGCACGCAGTTGTCGGTGCTGGCTGAAGGCCTGGGCATGCAAGTGTTCTTCTATGACACCGTGACCAAGCTGCCACTGGGCAACGCTACGCAGGTCAACAACCTGCACGAGCTGCTGGGCATGTCCGACATCGTCACCCTGCACGTCCCGGAAACTGCGGCGACCCAGTGGATGATCGGCGAGAAGGAAATCCGCGCCATCAAAAAGGGCGGCATTCTGATCAACGCTGCACGCGGCACCGTGGTCGAACTCGACGCCCTGGCGGACGCGATCAAAGACAAGCACCTGATCGGCGCGGCCATCGACGTATTCCCGGTGGAACCACGCTCCAACGACGAAGAGTTCGAAAGCCCGCTGCGTGGCCTCGACAACGTGATCCTGACCCCGCACATCGGTGGCTCGACCGCCGAAGCGCAAGCCAACATCGGTCTGGAAGTGGCAGAGAAACTGGTCAAGTACAGCGACAACGGTACTTCGGTGTCGTCGGTCAACTTCCCGGAAGTGGCCCTGCCGGCTCACCCTGGCAAGCACCGCCTGCTGCACATCCACGAGAACATCCCGGGTGTGATGAGCGAGATCAACAAGGTCTTCGCCGAAAACGGCATCAACATCTCCGGTCAGTTCCTGCAAACCAACGAGAAAGTCGGCTACGTGGTGATCGACGTAGACGCCGAATACTCGGAGCTGGCGCAAGAAAAGCTGCAACACGTCAACGGTACTATCCGTAGCCGTGTTCTCTTCTGAAGAAGCAGCGGCAAGCTTCAAGCTACTAGCGGCAAGTGAACAGCGCTTTTGCTTTACCTTGCCGCTTGCAGCCAGCCACTTGAAGCTGAATTAAAAAAGGGAGCCCCGCAGGGCTCCCTTTTTTTATTTCACGTTGACCGTGATTTTTTCCGAAACGATCGATGGGTCGAACGGCATGTGGCCGCTGTCGCCGAGGATCAGTTGCAAGGTGTGTTTGCCCGGGGCCAGTTTGATCGTGGCTTCGGTCTGCGCCTTGCCGAAATGCATGTGATGGGCGTCAGTCGGGATCGGCGCGCCTTCGGCCGGCAGGTCGTCGACGTCGATCAGCAGGTGATGGTGGCCGGTGTTCTTGGTGGTGTCACCCGCCGGGGCCAGCGCGATGTTCTTGACACCGAACTTGACCTTGAATTCCTGCGAGACGGTAGCGCCGTCCTCGGGAGAAACGATGAACACTTCAGCATCCTTCGGCGCCGGTGTCGCCGCACTGGCCAGCACCGAAACACCCATCAGCACACCGGCCAACGCTGCACGTGACAAAAAGCTTTTCATTTTCTTCTCCAGTTTTTCCGTAAAATCCGCACGGTCATGACAACTTCATGACCATTCGTTGTCGAAGGCACTCGACAACCATAGCAAAGCGAGCCTGAATCAGAGCGTCGCGATAATGATTTCAAAGGAGTGACCATGCGCCTGCTGCCTGGCCTGATCTGCCTGCTACCCCTTCTGAGCCCGCTGGCTCACGCCGAACTGATTGATGACGTCAACGACCGTGGCGAGCTGCGCATAGCCCTTGAGGCTAATACACCGCCCTTCAATTACAAGGAGGGCGACACCCTCACGGGGTTCGAGGTCGAGCTTGGGCAACTGATCGCCAACGAGCTGGATGTACGCGCCGACTTCATCGTCACCGACGAGGGCGACCTGCTCCAGGGCGTTGAAAGCGGCAAGTACGACGTCGCGCTCAACCACATAGCACTGACACCCGAACTCAAGGATCGTTTCGACTTCAGCGAGCCGTACGGCCAGGTCGACGGGCAGTTGTTGGCGAAGAAGGACGAGACGCCGCGGCCGATGGTGCTGGTGCAGGCATTGACCGAAGAGAAGCCGAAAGCGGCAGTGCCGGTTGAGCTGGCGATTCCCTTCCAGAAGGGTAATCCGGCGTTTCAGGCCAGCCTCAAGAGCGCGCTGGAACGGATCAAGGCGGATGGGCGGTTGGCGGCGCTGTCCGAGAAGTGGTTGAAACCGTAAGAGCCCCTCACCCTAACCCTCTCCC
>NZ_RAZO01000439.1:0-5766 GCF_004307535.1 Pseudomonas sp. Sample_9 | reverse complement strand
GCCTTCCTTCGCCGCCAGTTTGCGCGCGTCATCCAGATGGCCGCTGCCGACGTTGTACGCCGCCAGGGCGAACCAGGTGCGATCCGGTTCCTGGATCGAATCGTCTAGCTGATCTTTCATATAAGCCAGGTACTTGGCGCCGCCCATGATGCTCTGCTTGGGGTCGAGGCGGTTGGACACGCCCATCGCCTGCGCGGTGTTCTGGGTCAGCATCATCAGACCGCGCACGCCGGTTTTCGAGGTCACCGTCGGCTGCCACAGGGATTCCTGATAACCGATGGCGGCGAGCAGGCGCCAGTCGACTTTCTCTTTCTTCGCGTAGTTCTTGAAGTGCTGTTCGTATTTCGGCAGGCGCTGCTGCAAGTGCTGGGCGAAGGTGGTGGCGCCCATGTAGCCAAGCACATCGACATGGCCGTAATAGCGGTCCTTCAGGCGTTGCAGGGTGCCGTTCTTCTGCACCTTGTCCAGATAGGCGTTGATTTCATTGAGCAGGCTGTTGTCTTCGCCCGGGCCGACCGCCCAGCTCTGGCTGCGCGCGTCGCCGAGGTCGAAGGCCACGCGGATGTTGGTGAAGTACACTTGATTCATCGCCACTTCGTTGGAGTCGACCAGTGTCAGGTCGATCTGGCCCTCATCGACCATGCGCAGCAGATCGACCACTTCAACCGCGTCGGATTCTTCGTATTCGATGCCGGGATATTTCTGTTTCAGCGCGGCCAGTTGTTCGGCGTGGGTGCTGCCCTTGAGCACGGTGATCTTCTTGCCGACCAGATCCGCCGGATCGGTGGGCCGCGACTGGCCGTTGCGGTAGATGATCTGCGGGGTGACTTCGAGGTAGGAGTGGGAGAACCGCACCTGCTTCTTGCGTTCATCGCTGCTGACCAGACCGGCGGCCGCGAGTACCGGGCCGTTTGGCTTGCCGACCTGGTTGAACAGGTCATCGAGATTGTCGGCCGTCTCGATCTTCAACTCGACGCCCAAATCGTCGGCAAAGCGCTTCACCAGCTCGTATTCAAAGCCGGTTTCACCGCTGCGATCCTGAAAGTAGGTGGCGGGGCTGTTGCGGGTAACCACGCGCAGCACACCGTCCTCCTTTACGCGCTCGAGTGTGTTGGGTTTATCAACACAGCCACCGAGCACCAGGAAGAGTCCGGTTGCGATCAGCCATTTGGCGTATCGCGGACGCAAAGCCGTTGGGAAAAACATCTGCGCAGTATACGCAAACGGCCACGGGCGCCATATCTCGACAGCGTAGGACTAGTCTGCTAGCGATCACAAATCCGAGCGAAATCCCTTGAATACGGGCCTTCAGGGCATTTTGTTACAGTAAAAATAAGCCATGCTGAAACGCTCGATTTACCTGACCCCGAAGGCAGAAACACAGATTGCTACCCGAGTGCAACCGTGCGTAGCGTTTCGGGTGATGTTGAGGTCGGTTTAGGCTAGAATGCACGGCCTCAAAGCACACCCCTTCCCGAGGCTGTCCCGAAGATGTTGATCCTGCGCGGCGCTCCTGCCCTTTCTGCCTTTCGCCACAGCAAACTCCTTGAGCAACTGAGCCAGAAGGTTCCAGCTGTCACTGGCCTGTATGCTGAATTCGCTCACTTCGCCGAAGTCACCGGCGTCCTGACCGGCGACGAACAGCAGGTGCTAGCGCGCCTTCTGAAGTACGGCCCAAGTGTTCCGGTTCAAGAGCCTACCGGCCGTCTGTTTCTGGTGTTGCCGCGTTTCGGCACCATCTCGCCGTGGTCGAGCAAGGCCAGCGACATCGCCCGCAACTGCGGCCTGAGCAAGATCCAGCGTCTGGAACGCGGTATCGCCTTCTATGTTGCAGGGCAGTTCAGCGAAGCCGAAGCCCAGCTGATTTCGGACGCGCTGCATGACCGCATGACCCAGATCGTGCTGGCCAACCTCGAGCAGGCCGCCGGTCTGTTCAGCCATGCCGAGCCGAAGCCGCTGACCGCCATCGACATCCTCGGTGGCGGCCGCGCCGCGCTGGAAAAGGCCAACACCGAGCTGGGCCTGGCCCTGGCCGAAGACGAGATCGACTATCTGGTCAACGCCTTCAATGGTCTGAAGCGCAACCCGCACGACATCGAATTGATGATGTTCGCCCAGGCCAACTCCGAGCACTGCCGCCACAAGATCTTCAACGCCAGTTGGGACATTGACGGCCAGAGCCAGGAAAAAAGCCTGTTCGGCATGATCAAGAACACCTATCAGATGCACAGCGAAGGCGTGCTGTCCGCTTACAAGGACAACGCTTCGGTGATCGTCGGCAACGTTGCCGGCCGCTTCTTCCCGAACCCTGAAACCCGCCAGTACGGCGCGGTGCAGGAGCCGGTGCACATCCTGATGAAGGTTGAAACCCACAACCACCCGACCGCGATCGCTCCGTTCCCGGGCGCATCCACCGGTTCCGGCGGCGAGATCCGTGACGAAGGTGCAACCGGTCGTGGCGCCAAGCCGAAGGCCGGCCTCACCGGTTTCACCGTCTCGAACCTGCAGATCCCGGGCTTCGAACAGCCGTGGGAAGTGCCGTACGGCAAGCCTGAGCGCATCGTCACCGCGCTGGACATCATGATCGAAGGCCCGCTCGGCGGCGCTGCGTTCAACAACGAATTCGGTCGTCCGGCCCTGACTGGCTACTTCCGTACCTTCGAACAATCGATCACCACTCCGCACGGTGACGAAGTGCGCGGTTACCACAAGCCGATCATGCTCGCTGGCGGCATGGGCAACATCCGCGAAGAGCACGTCAAGAAAGGCGAGATCGTCGTCGGCTCCAAGCTGATCGTCCTCGGCGGCCCGGCGATGTTGATCGGTCTGGGCGGCGGCGCGGCTTCGTCGATGGCCACTGGCACCAGCTCGGCGGATCTGGATTTTGCTTCCGTGCAGCGTGAAAACCCTGAAATGGAGCGCCGCTGCCAGGAAGTCATCGACCGTTGCTGGCAGTTGGGCGACAAGAACCCGATCAGCTTCATCCACGACGTCGGCGCGGGCGGTCTGTCCAACGCCTTCCCGGAACTGGTCAACGACGGCGACCGCGGTGGCCGTTTCGAACTGCGCAACATCCCGAATGACGAGCCGGGCATGGCCCCGCACGAAATCTGGTCGAACGAATCCCAGGAACGTTACGTGCTGGCGGTCGGCCCGGAAGATTTCGAGCGCTTCCAGGCGATCTGCGAACGCGAGCGTTGCCCGTTTGCCGTCGTCGGTGAAGCCACCGCCGAACCGCAGCTTACTGTCACGGATAGCCACTTCGGCAACAACCCGGTGGACATGCCGCTGGAAGTGTTGCTGGGCAAGGCACCGCGCATGCACCGTTCGGTGGTTCGCGAAGCCGAGCTGGGCGATGACTTCGATCCGTCGAACCTCGACATCAGCGAGTCCATCGAACGCGTTCTGCATCACCCGGCCGTGGCCAGCAAAAGCTTCCTGATCACCATCGGCGACCGCACCATCACTGGCCTCGTCGCCCGTGACCAAATGGTCGGCCCGTGGCAGGTGCCGGTGGCCGACGTTGCCGTCACCGCCACCAGTTTCGACGTCTACACCGGTGAAGCGATGGCGATGGGCGAGCGTACTCCGCTGGCTCTGCTGGACGCGCCGGCCTCGGGCCGCATGGCCATCGGCGAAACCATCACCAACATTGCCGCCTCGCGCATCAACAAGCTCTCCGACATCAAACTGTCGGCGAACTGGATGTCCGCTGCCGGCCACCCGGGCGAAGACGCGCGTCTCTACGACACCGTAAAAGCGGTCGGCATGGAGCTCTGCCCTGAGCTGGGCATCACCATTCCGGTGGGCAAGGACTCGATGTCCATGGCCACGCGCTGGAACGACAACGGCGAAGACAAGACCGTCACCTCGCCGATGTCGCTGATCGTGACCGGTTTCGCGCCAGTGGCTGACATCCGTCAGACCCTGACCCCGGAACTGCGCATGGACAAGGGCACCACCGACCTGATCCTGATCGACCTCGGTCGCGGCCAGAACCGCATGGGTGCTTCGATCCTCGCACAGGTCCACGGCAAACTCGGCCAGCATGCGCCGGACGTCGATGACGCCGAAGACCTTAAAGCCTTCTTCGCGGTGATCCAGGGCCTCAATGCCGACGGTCATCTGCTGGCCTACCACGACCGTTCCGATGGTGGTCTGCTGACTTCCGTGGTGGAAATGGCCTTCGCCGGCCACTGCGGTCTGAGCCTGAACCTGGACAGCGTTGCCGAATCCGCTTCGGAAATCGCCGCGATCCTGTTCAACGAAGAACTCGGTGCGGTGATCCAGGTTCGCCAGGACGCCACCCCGGACATCCTCGCGCAATTCAGCGCCGCCGGTCTGGGCGACTGCGTGTCGGTGATCGGTCAGCCGATCAACAATGGCCAGATCAACATCACCTTCAACGGTGACACCGTGTTCGAAGGCCAGCGTCGTCTGCTCCAGCGTCAGTGGGCCGAGACCAGCTACCAGATCCAGCGTCTGCGCGACAACGCTGACTGCGCCGAGCAGGAATTCGACGCGCTGCTTGAAGAAGACAACCCGGGCCTGAGCGTCAAGCTCAGCTACGACGTCAATCAGGACATCGCCGCGCCTTACATCAAGAAAGGCATCCGCCCACAGGTTGCCGTGCTGCGTGAGCAGGGCGTCAACGGTCAGGTGGAAATGGCCGCCGCATTCGACCGCGCCGGTTTCAGCGCGATCGACGTGCACATGAGCGATATCCTCGCCGGTCGTGTCGACCTCAACGAGTTCAAGGGCCTGGTGGCCTGCGGTGGTTTCTCCTACGGCGACGTGCTCGGCGCCGGTGAGGGCTGGGCCAAGTCGGCGCTGTTCAACAGCCGCGCCCGCGATGCGTTCCAGGGCTTCTTCGAACGTAACAACAGCTTCACGCTGGGCGTGTGCAACGGTTGCCAGATGATGTCCAACCTGCACGAGCTGATCCCGGGCAGCGAGTTCTGGCCGCACTTCGTGCGCAACCGCTCCGAGCAGTTCGAAGCGCGGGTGGCGATGGTGCAGATCCAGGAATCGAACTCGATCTTCCTGCAGGGCATGGCCGGTTCGCGCATGCCGATCGCCATCGCCCACGGTGAAGGGCATGCCGAGTTCGCCAGCGAAGAAGCACTGCTGGAAGCCGATCTGTCCGGTTGCGTGGCGATGCGTTTCGTCGACAACCACGGCAAGGTCACCGAAGCCTACCCGGCCAACCCGAACGGCTCGCCGCGCGGGATCACCGGCCTGACCAGCCGTGACGGCCGCGTGACGATCATGATGCCGCACCCGGAGCGTGTGTTCCGTGCGGTGCAGAATTCGTGGCGTTCGGAAGACTGGAACGAAGACGCGCCATGGATGCGCATGTTCCGTAATGCTCGCGTGTGGGTTAACTGATCGTCGTGTACAAGCTGGCGTTTTTTGTTCCTGACAGTCATGTCGAGGTGGTCAAAGGGGCTGTGTTCGCTGCCGGTGGTGGGCGGATCGGTGACTATGACCACTGTGCGTGGCAGGTGCTTGGCTCTGGCCAGTTTCGGCCTTTGGACGGCAGTCAGCCGTTCATCGGTGAGGCGGGGCAGGTTGAGCGGGTTGAGGAATGGAAGGTTGAGCTTGTGGTGGCGGATGAGTTGATCGTGGCTGTTGTGGCGGCGTTGAAGCTCAGTCATCCGTATGAGACGCCGGCTTATGAAGTGTGGCGGCTGGAGGATTTCTGATCTTCTTTGCTGCTTGAACGGGAGACCCGCAGATGAGTGATTGTCTGCGGGTTTTTTGTTG
>NZ_RAZO01000471.1:0-5772 GCF_004307535.1 Pseudomonas sp. Sample_9 | reverse complement strand
CCGCCAAAGCCGCCCCCTCCTCCGGAGCCGCCCCGGCCGGCAGGCAGGATACCGAGCATCTGGCAGACAAACACCGTCAGGATGAACAACATCACCAGAAACATGAACAGCGCCGGGTGCCGCGAGATGAAATCATCCGCCGGGTCGCCGCTGGATTCGTACACGGTCGACGGTTCGTCCAGCGGATTGCCACCAAGCACCACCAGCATCGCCGCAACGCCATCGCTGATGCCTTTGCTGAAATTGCCGGCCTTGAACGCCGGCGTGATGACCTGATGAATGATCACCGACGACTGCGCATCGGTCAGGCGATCCTCCAGGCCATAACCGACTTCGATGCGCAGTTTGCGCTCGTCACGGGCGACGATCAGCAAGGCGCCGTTGTTCTTGTCCTTCTGGCCGATGCCCCAGTGCCGACCGAGCTGAACGCCGAAATCCTCGATGGTGGTGCCCTGCAGATCCGGCAGCGTGACCACCACCAATTGCTCGCCGGTGGCCTGCTCGTGCGCCTGCAATTGCTGGCTCAGTTGCGCGCGAATCGATGGCTCGAGCATCTGTGCCTGATCGACCACGCGCCCGCTCAGCGGCGGAAACGACAATTCGGCCCGGGCGCTGACGGCGAACAGCCACAGCATTAGCACCAGGCCCAGTTTCAACAAACGCATGGGCAACCTCGAGTCAGAATTTCACTTCCGGGGCCTTCTCCGCGCCGGGCGTGGTGGCTTCGAAGGTTTCGCGCATCGGCAGATCGCTGTACATCACGCTGTGCCACAGGCGACCGGGGAAAGTGCGGATCTCGGTGTTGTACTTCTGCACCGCCAGAATGAAATCGCGACGGGCCACGGCAATGCGGTTTTCCGTACCTTCGAGTTGCGATTGCAGGGCGAGGAAGTTCTGGTTGGCCTTCAGATCCGGGTAGCGCTCGGAGACCACCATCAAGCGGCTCAATGCGCCGGTCAGTTGATCTTGCGCCTGCTGGAACTGCTTGAGCTTCTCGGGATTGTCGAGGGTGCTGGCATCGACCTGAATCGAGGTGGCCTTGGCTCGCGCTTCAATGACTGCGGTCAGGGTTTCCTGTTCGTGGGCCGCGTAGCCCTTCACGGTTTCCACCAGATTGGGGATCAGGTCGGCACGGCGCTGGTACTGGTTCTGCACCTGGCCCCAGGCGGCTTTGGCCTGTTCGTCGAGTGTCGGGATATTGTTGATGCCGCACGCGGTCAACAGCGTGGCGAACACCAGCAACGTGGCGATCTGTAGCCGTGAACGGGAGGTTGAGCTGATATTCATTGCAGTGATGCTCCATGAAACATTTGATTTAAAAACCGAGCGCTGGGCATTCCCGGCCAGCGGTTGGGGCATAATCGGCGCCGCCACTGGCATGCGACGGGTTAATCGGCTAAAAAGTGCCCTTCGCGTTCACGTTGCCGCTGTCGGCTGCGGTTTTCCGGCTCAGGATTTTGCGCCGGCACCCGAACAACAATAGTCGCTCCCTACATTTTGGCTGGCCGGTGTTGCATCACCGTTTGGGCCCTAGAGAAAAAATTCATGAAGAAGCTGTGTTTGCTGGGTCTGTTCGTCAGCCTGGCCAGTCATCAGGTACTGGCCGCCACGACCCCGGTACCTCTGGAAAACAAGGACGCTTTCATCAGCAACCTGATGAAACAAATGACCCTCGACGAGAAGATCGGCCAGTTGCGCCTGATCAGCATCGGCCCGGAAATGCCCCGCGAGCTGATCCGCAAGGAAATCGCCGGCGGCAATATCGGCGGCACGTTCAACTCGATCACCCGCGCGGAAAACCGTCCGATGCAGGACGCGGCCATGCGCAGTCGCCTGAAGATTCCGATGTTTTTCGCGTACGACGTGATCCACGGTCACCGTACGATTTTCCCGATTCCGCTGGCCCTCGCATCGAGCTGGGACATGGACGCCATCGGCCAGTCCGGTCGCGTTGCGGCTAAAGAAGCCGCTGCCGACAGCCTCGACATCACCTTCGCGCCGATGGTGGATATCTCCCGCGATCCGCGCTGGGGCCGCAGTTCCGAAGGTTTCGGCGAAGACACCTACCTGACCTCGCGCATCGCCAAAGTCATGGTCAAGGCCTATCAGGGCGAGACCCCGAGCGCCGCCGACAGCATCATGGCCAGCGTCAAGCACTTCGCCCTGTACGGCGCGGTCGAGGGCGGTCGCGACTACAACACCGTCGACATGAGCCCGGTGAAGATGTACCAGGATTATCTGCCACCGTACCGCGCCGCGATCGATGCCGGCGCTGGCGGTGTAATGGTGGCGTTGAACTCGATCAACGGCATCCCGGCCACGGCCAACACCTGGTTGATGAACGACCTGCTGCGCAAGGACTGGGGCTTCAAAGGCCTGGCAGTCAGCGATCACGGCGCGATTTTCGAACTGATCAAGCACGGTGTCGCTCGCGACGGTCGCGAAGCGGCGAAGCTGGCGATCAAGGCCGGCATCGACATGAGCATGAACGACACCCTCTACGGTAAAGAACTGCCGGGATTGCTCAAGTCTGGTGAGATCGAACAGAAAGACATCGATAACGCCGTGCGCGAAGTGCTCGCTGCCAAGTACGACATGGGCCTGTTCAAGGACCCGTACCTGCGCATCGGCAAGGCCGAGGATGATCCGGCCGACACCTACGCCGAGAGCCGCCTGCACCGCGCCGAGGCCCGCGAAGTGGCACGTCGCAGTCTGGTGCTGCTGAAGAACCACAACGAAACCCTGCCGCTGAAGAAAGACGCGAAAATCGCGCTGGTCGGTCCATTGGCGAAAGCGCCGATCGACATGATGGGCAGCTGGGCCGCCGCCGGGCGCCCGGCGCAATCGGTCACTTTGTTCGATGGCATGAGTTCGGTAATCGGCGACAAGGCCAACCTGATCTACGCCCGTGGCGCCAACATCACGGGCGACAAGAAGGTCCTCGACTACCTGAACTTCCTCAACTTCGATGCCCCGGAAGTGGTCGATGACCCGCGCCCGGCCAACGTGCTGATCGACGAAGCGGTGAAAGCAGCGAAGGATGCTGACGTAATCGTCGCGGCAGTCGGCGAGTCCCGTGGCATGTCCCACGAATCCTCGAGCCGCACTGACCTGAACATCCCGCAAACCCAGCGCGAATTGATCCGCGCGCTGAAAGCCACCGGCAAGCCGTTGGTGCTGGTGTTGATGAACGGCCGTCCGCTGACGATTCTCGAAGAGAACCAGTCGGCCGATGCGATCCTGGAAACCTGGTTCAGCGGCACCGAGGGCGGCAACGCCATCGCCGACGTGCTGTTCGGCGACTACAACCCGTCGGGCAAACTGCCGGTGACCTTCCCGCGTTCCGTGGGCCAGATCCCGACCTATTACAACCACCTGAGCATTGGCCGGCCGTTCACGCCGGGCAAACCGGGCAACTACACCTCGCAGTATTTCGATGACACCACCGGCCCGCTGTTTCCGTTCGGTTATGGCCTGAGCTACACCACCTTCGCCCTGAGCGATATGGCGCTGTCATCGACCACCCTCAACGCCAGCGGCAAGCTCGACGCCAGCGTCATGGTCAAGAACACCGGCAAGCGTGACGGCGAAACCGTGGTGCAGTTGTACATCCAGGACGTCACCGGTTCGATGATCCGGCCGGTGAAAGAACTGAAGAACTTCCAGAAGATCATGCTCAAGGCCGGCGAACAGAAAGTCGTGCACTTCACCATCACCGAGGACGACCTGAAGTTCTACAACGCCCAGCTCAAATACGCGGCCGAGCCCGGCAAGTTCAACGTGCAGATCGGCCTGGATTCGCAGGCGGTGACGCAGCAGAGCTTTGAACTGCTGTAACAGCAGCAACACTGCAAAACACTGTGGGAGCGAGCCTGCTCGCGAAAGCGATCATTCAGACAAAAAATTGCTGAATGACACACCGCTTTCGCGAGCAGGCTCGCTCCCACATTGGATTCAGGGTGTATTCAAAATCGTGGTTATCCGCGTCTATCGAGAATATTCACCACCAACCGATCCACCCAGCCCCACACCCGCTGCTTGACCCGCCGCCACAACGGTCGGCGCTGCCATTCCTCCAGGCTCACCAGCTGACTCAAGCCGAAGTCCTTCACAAAGCTCGCCTCCACCGCTGCCGTCAACGCCGGGTCCAGTGCTTCCAGATTTGCCTCCAGATTGAAACGCAGATTCCAGTGATCGAAGTTGCACGAACCGATGCTTACCCATTCGTCGACCAGAACCATTTTCAGGTGCAGGAAGCACGGCTGGTATTCGAAGATCTGCACCCCGGCCTTGAGCAGTCGCGGGTAGTAGCGATGGCCGGCGTAGCGCACTGACGGGTGATCGGTGCGCGGCCCGGTCAGCAACAGCCGCACATCGACCCCGCGTGCAGCGGCTTTGCGCAGCGAGCGACGGATTTTCCAGGTAGGCAGAAAGTACGGCGTGGCCATCCAGATGCGTTTTTGCCCGCTGTTCAGCGCGCGAAACAGCGATTGCAGAATATCGCGGTGCTGGCGGGCGTCGGCATACGCCACACGGCCCATGCCCTCGCCCTTGTCCGGCACGCGCGGCAAACGTGGCAGACCAAAATGCGCGGCCGGACGCCAGGCGCGGCGGTAACGGTTGGCGATCCACTGGCGATCGAACAGCAATTGCCAATCGATCACCAATGGGCCGCTGATCTCGACCATCACTTCGTGCCACTCGCTGACATCATGGCCCGGCGTCCAGAATTCATCGGTCACGCCGGTGCCGCCGACCACTGCCAGGCATTGGTCGACCAGCAGCAATTTACGGTGGTCGCGATAGAAGTTGCCGACCCAGCGCCGCCAGCTCAGGCGATTGTAGAAACGCAGCTCGACCCCGGCCTGAGTCAGGCGCTGGCGCAGATGCAGCGTGAACGCGAGGCTGCCGTAATCATCGAACAGGCAACGCACGCGCACGCCGCGCTCGGCCGCCGCGACCAGCGCCTGGACGATGGCTTCGGCGCAGGCGCCGGCCTCGACCAGATAGAGCTCCAGTTCGATCTGTTCTGTAGCTCCAGCGATATGCTCGAGCATGCGCGGAAAGAACTGCGGGCCGTCGATCAACAGTTCGAAACGGTTGCCGTCACGCCAGGGGAACACCGCACCGCGCATGTCAGCGCGCCGTGAAAATCAGCACCGCACCCACCGGCACCGACAGACTGATCGCCGACAGATCGGCGAGTTTGCGCAGGTTTTCCAAGCCCGGCGCCAGATCGAAATCCTCGGCGTTGATCACCAGCGGCTCCAGTGTCACCACCTGAAAGCGCCGATCATCCAGACGCGTGGCGAGCAACTCGGCCGGGTATTCGTGCTGCTTGCCGTGCAGGCTGACGGTCAGCGGCAGGCGCAATTCCAGCTGCGCGCCGGGCGCCAGATCGTTAATCGGGCGCAGATCGATCTGCGTGGTGATAGTGGCTGCAGGAAATTGCTCGATCTGGAACAGCTCCTTGCGCATGCGCTCATCACGCAGGGGAATGCCGCTGTTGATCGATTCGAGCTCGACTTCGACCTCGGCGCGACCGTTGGGGTCGACCTTACCGTGCAGCACCAGAAAACGCTGCACTTCCGACACGCTGGCATTTTTGGTGCTGACGAACGACAGCCGCGACGACTCGCCGTCCAGGTACCAATTGGCCTGGGCCGGCAGCGCAGCGGCGGTCAACAACAGACTGGCGAAGGTTGTATAGAGGGAGCGGTTGAACATTGAACACTCGTGGGGGCGATAAACCTGCACGAACCTTAACCGCCC
>NZ_RAZO01000153.1:0-5775 GCF_004307535.1 Pseudomonas sp. Sample_9 | reverse complement strand
GCCGGTCGTCGAGCAGTTGCTTGCC
The DNA here is from genome assembly GCF_004307535.1 of Pseudomonas sp. Sample_9. NCBI lineage: Bacteria > Pseudomonadati > Pseudomonadota > Gammaproteobacteria > Pseudomonadales > Pseudomonadaceae > Pseudomonas > Pseudomonas sp. Sample_9. The sequence continues at coordinate 5,750 of NZ_RAZO01000153.1, read as the reverse complement.
GGCGACCCACAGGTGTTTCACGCAATCACGGCCGGTGGCATAAATCAGCTGCGACACCGGGTCATACACCGGTTGCTGCGCCAGACCGGACAGGTCGAAGGCGACAATGTCTGCGGCTTTGCCGATCTCCAGCGAGCCGACCTGCGCCTCGATCCCCAGCGCACGGGCGCCATTGAGGGTGGCCATGCGCAAGGCGCGATGGGCGTCCAGCGCAGTGGCAGAGCCGGCGACGGCTTTGGCCAGCAGGGCGGCGGTGCGGGTTTCGCCGAGCAGATCCAGATCATTGTTGCTCGCCGCGCCATCGGTACCGACAGCGACGTTTACCCCAGCCTGCCACAAACGTTCGACCGGGCAGAAGCCGCTGGCCAGTTTCAGATTGGATTCCGGGCAGTGGATCACGCTGCTGTTGCTTTCTACCAGCAGCGCGAGGTCGTCATCGCTGATCTGGGTCATGTGCACCGCCTGGAAGCGCGGGCCGAGCAGGCCAAGGCGACCCAGGCGCGCCAGTGGCCGTTCGCCGGTTTGCTCGACGGCCTGCTGCACTTCGAACGCGGTTTCATGCACATGCATGTGGATCGAGGCGTCAAGCTCCTCGGCGATGACCCTGATTTTTTCCAGGTTCTCATCACCGACGGTGTAGGGTGCATGCGGGCCGAAAGTAATCTTGATGCGTTCGTGATGCTTGAGATCGCCGAACAATTCGACGCCCTGACGAATGGCTTCGTCGGCACTGCTGGCGCCGGGGATCGGGAAATCGAGGATCGGAATGGCGATCTGCGCGCGGATACCGCTGTTGTGTACGCGCTCGCTGGCGACTTTCGGGAAGAAATACATGTCAGAGAAGCAGGTGATGCCGCCCTTGATCTGCTCGGCGATGGCCAGATCGGTGCCGTCGCGGACGAAATCCTCATCGACCCATTTGCCCTCGGCCGGCCAGATGTGGTTTTCCAGCCAGGTCATCAGCGGCAGATCGTCAGCCAGGCCACGGAACAGCGTCATCGCCGCGTGGCCGTGGGCATTGATCAGTCCCGGCGCCAACAGAACATCCGGCAGTTCACGGATTTCTGTCGCGTTACACTTCAACGCTTCGGCGCGCGGGCCGATAAACACGATGCAACCGTCACGGATGCCCAGGCCGTGCTCCTTGAGCACCACGCCTGCCGGTTCGACGGGGACCAGCCAGGTCGGCAGCAATAACAGGTCGAGCGCAATGGCAGGTTTCGGCATCGAGGGTCGGTTCCAGTGCTTTTGTAAAGGATGGCGAAGTATACCCGAGCGTCTTCGCGGGGGGATCGCTATAATCGGCGGCTTTTGTTCATGAGTGCGGGGTGTGGGATGCGCGATCGACTGTTGGCTGCGGAGAAAGTAAAGGCCATCGATTGGCGTGATGGCGCGCTGCACCTGCTGGATCAGCGTATTTTGCCGTTCGAGGAAACCTGGATCGCCTACACCAGCGCCGCCGGCGTGGCCGAGGCGATTCGCTCGATGGTCGTGCGGGGCGCGCCGGCCATCGGCATCAGCGCGGCCTATGGCATCGTCCTTGCGGCGCGGGCGCGGATTGCCGAGGGCGGCGACTGGTACGCGGCGCTGGAAGAGGATTTCGCGCTGTTGGCCGATTCGCGTCCGACCGCGGTCAATCTGTTCTGGGCGCTGGGCCGCATGCACGATCGCCTGGATCGGCTTAAAAGCAACGCCGATCCGCTGGCGGCGCTGGAAGCCGAGGCCATCGCCATTCACGAAAGCGACCGCGAAGCCAACCTGACCATGGCGCAGCTTGGTGTCGATCTGATTCGCAAGCATCAGGGCAACGCTCAAGCCATCCTGACCCATTGCAACACCGGCGCGCTGGCCACCGGTGGGTTCGGTACTGCGCTGGGGGTGATCCGCGCTGCTTATATAGAAGGCATGGTCGAACGCGTTTACGCCGACGAAACCCGGCCGTGGCTGCAAGGCTCGCGCCTGACCGCGTGGGAACTGGCCAACGAAGGCATTCCAGTGACCCTGAACGCTGATTCCGCCGCCGCGCACATCATGAAAACCAAAGGCGTGACCTGGGTGATCGTCGGCGCCGACCGCATCACCGCCAATGGCGACGTGGCGAACAAGATCGGCACCTACCAACTGGCAGTCAACGCCATGCACCACGGCGTGCGCTTCATGGTCGTGGCACCAAGTTCGACCATCGACATGAACCTCGCCAGCGGCGATGACATCCCGATCGAAGAGCGTGATGGCGCCGAGTTGCTGGAAGTTGGTGGTAAACGCGTCGGTGCCGATGTTGAAGCGTTCAACCCGGTGTTTGATGTCACACCGGCGGATCTGATTGATGCGATCGTCACCGAAAAAGGCATCGTCGAACGCCCGGATACCGCGAAAATGGCCCAGCTGATGTGTCGCAAGCGCCTGCATTGAAGGTCTTTAGCGTGTGAGCGGGCCCCATCGCTGGCAAGCCAGCTCCCACAGGTTTTGTGCCCGGCATTGAACCTGTGGGAGCTGGCTTGCCAGCGATGAGGGCCTGAATGTCAATAAACAACTGTAAATCTGCCCCAGATTTCACATTCAAAGAAGCTCAGAGCTTCTGTCGTCCCCCTCAAGCCTGTCATCGGTCAACTAACTATGCTCCATGCGCATCTGGGGGATAGGTGCGTGGCGGCCTTTGTGATAACATCCGGCGTTTTCCGAGGCGGCTCCACGGAGCTGTCTTTACTGCGCAAATCCGCGATCCAATGTTGATTTGTCGTAAGTCGGCGCATGGCACTCGGCCGGCCCCGACGAGCTTCGTTGCTCCCACATGGATATGACGAAGTTTCACCAGAAAAAGGAATCAGGCTTCTCATGGGCGAACTGGCCAAAGAAATCCTCCCGGTCAATATCGAAGACGAGCTGAAACAGTCCTACCTCGACTACGCAATGAGCGTGATCGTCGGCCGTGCACTGCCGGATGCGCGCGATGGCCTCAAGCCCGTGCACCGTCGCGTACTGTTCGCGATGAGCGAGCTGGGCAACGACTACAACAAGCCGTACAAGAAATCTGCCCGTGTCGTCGGCGACGTGATCGGTAAGTATCACCCGCACGGTGACACTGCCGTGTACGACACCATCGTTCGTATGGCCCAGCCTTTCTCCCTGCGCTACCTGCTTGTCGACGGCCAGGGCAACTTCGGTTCGGTCGACGGCGATAACGCTGCGGCCATGCGATACACCGAAGTGCGCATGACCAAGCTGGCGCACGAGCTGCTGGCTGACCTGCACAAGGAAACCGTGGACTGGGTGCCGAACTACGACGGTACCGAACTGATCCCGGCGGTCATGCCGACCCGCGTGCCGAACCTGCTGGTCAACGGTTCCAGCGGTATCGCCGTGGGCATGGCGACCAACATTCCGCCGCACAACCTCGGTGAAGTCATCGACGGTTGCCTGGCCCTCATCGACAACCCCGAGCTGACCGTCGATGAGCTGATGCAATACATTCCCGGTCCGGACTTTCCGACGGCTGCGATCATCAACGGTCGCGCCGGCATCATCGAAGCCTACCGCACCGGTCGCGGGCGCATTTACATGCGTGCCCGCTCGATCATCGAAGACATCGACAAGGTCGGTGGCCGTCAGCAGATCGTCATCACCGAACTGCCTTACCAGCTGAACAAGGCGCGTCTGATCGAGAAGATCGCCGAGCTGGTCAAAGAGAAGAAGCTCGAAGGCATCACCGAGCTGCGCGACGAGTCCGACAAGGACGGTATGCGCGTCGTGATCGAGCTGCGTCGCGGTGAAGTGCCTGAGGTGATCCTCAACAACCTCTACGCCCAGACCCAGCTGCAATCGGTGTTCGGTATCAACATCGTCGCGCTGATCGACGGCCGCCCACGCATCCTCAACCTCAAGGATCTGCTGGAAGCCTTCGTCCGTCACCGCCGCGAAGTGGTCACCCGTCGTACCGTGTTCGAACTGCGCAAGGCGCGCGAGCGCGGGCACATTCTTGAGGGCCAGGCCGTTGCCCTGTCGAACATCGACCCGGTCATCGCCCTGATCAAGGCCTCGCCAACGCCGTCGGAAGCCAAGGAAGCGCTGATCAGCACGCCTTGGGAATCCTCGGCTGTGGTGGCGATGGTTGAGCGTGCCGGTGCCGATTCGTGCCGTCCGGAAAACCTCGATCCGCAATACGGCCTGCGTGAAGGCAAGTACTTCCTCTCGCCAGAACAGGCGCAAGCCATTCTCGAACTGCGCCTGCACCGTCTGACCGGTCTGGAGCACGAGAAGCTGCTGGCCGAGTATCAAGAGATTCTCAACCAGATCGGCGAGCTGATCCGCATCCTCAACAGCGCTGTGCGCCTGATGGAAGTGATCCGCGAAGAACTGGAAGTGATCCGCGCCGAATACGGCGACGTGCGCCGCACCGAAATTCTCGATGCCCGTCTCGACCTGACCCTGGGCGACATGATCCCGGAAGAAGAGCGCGTCGTGACCATCTCCCACGGTGGCTACGCCAAGACCCAGCCGCTGGCTGCGTACCAGGCTCAGCGTCGTGGCGGCAAAGGCAAGTCGGCCACCGGCGTCAAGGACGAGGACTACATCGCTCACCTGCTGGTTGCCAATAGCCACACCACGCTGCTGCTGTTCTCCAGCAAGGGCAAGGTTTACTGGCTCAAGACCTACGAAATTCCGGAAGCATCCCGCGCTGCCCGTGGTCGTCCGCTGGTCAACCTGCTGCCGCTGGATGACGGTGAATACATCACCACCATGCTGCCGGTCGAGGAATACACCGAAGGTCACTACATCTTCATGGCTACCGCCAACGGCACCGTGAAGAAGACCCCGCTGGAATCCTTCAGCCGTCAGCGCAGCGTCGGTCTGATCGCGCTGGAGCTGGACGAAGGCGACGTGCTGATCTCTGCAGCCATCACCGATGGCGAGCGCGAAGTGATGCTGTTCTCCGACGGCGGCAAGGTCACCCGCTTCAAAGAGTCCGACGTGCGTGCCATGGGCCGTACCGCTCGCGGCGTGCGCGGCATGCGTCTGCCGGAAGGGCAGAAGCTGATTTCCATGCTGATCCCGGAAGAAGGCAGCCAGATCCTCACCGCTTCCGAGCGTGGTTATGGCAAGCGCACCGCGATCACCGAGTTCCCTGAGTACAAGCGTGGCGGTCAGGGCGTGATCGCCATGGTCAGCAACGAGCGCAACGGCCGTCTGGTCGGCGCGGTGCAGGTGCTCGACGGCGAAGAAATCATGCTGATCTCCGATCAGGGCACCCTGGTGCGTACCCGTGTCGACGAAGTGTCGAGCCTGGGTCGTAACACTCAGGGCGTGACGCTGATCAAGCTGGCCAAGGATGAAACCCTGGTCGGGCTGGAGCGGGTTCAGGAGCCTTCGGAAATCGAAGGCGAAGAGCTCGAAGGTGAAGAGGGCGAGGAAATCGCAGGCACCGTCGGTATCGACGAGGCCGCAGACGACCAGCAACTCGACGCCGCAGCAGACGAAGAACCGCAGGAATAAGCGGACAAACGAGGGGGCGGATGAGAATTCGCCCCCTTGTTATTTGTCCGGTATGAATTTTCGACATCATGGAGATCCCCTGTGGGAGCGAGCCTGCTCGCGAAAGCAGGCGCTGCGGTACCTCTGAAGCACCGCGGTGATGCATTCGCGAGCAGGCTCGCTCCCACAGGGCCATGTTGATCGGTAGTGTGATTTATTGCGTGATACCACCAAATCAGAGCGAGATTGGATGTGAGCAAGCGAGCCTATAACTTCTGCGC
>NZ_RAZO01000255.1:4692-5776 GCF_004307535.1 Pseudomonas sp. Sample_9 | reverse complement strand
CCAGGCAAAAAGAATGAACCCAACGCCCCTCTCGTCGCCTAACGCACAGACCATCAGGAGTTAAGCCTATGCAAATCGAAACCGTGTGGATCGTATTGGCGGTCATTCTCGTGCTGATCGAGCTTTGGGCCATCAATCGGGTGCGTAAAAGCGAGGGGAAATCGAGCAATAAAGGCGTGTGGATCGTGCTGATCGTGTTCGTGCCGCTGTTCGGCCTGATCGCCTGGGCGTTGGCGGGGCCCAAGCATATCGGTCGCGGCTCACCTTCCCAGGCCAGCCGTTAAGCAACGACGCCGGCCCGTCTCAAGCATCACCCTCAGCCCGGCTTTTGCCGGGCTTGTTATATGCAATGCCCGTTGCGCGGATTTCTTGCAGGCTGCACGAAAGCATTGTGCCTGCTTCGATGCCAGCCCTTGATTTAGAAGGGTTGCGCTCGATCAGCGAGTTGGCACGACTCCTGCGATAGCCTCTTCCTGAATACACAGCAGCGCGAAAAAAAGAACGCTGTGTTCAATCCGTGAAAAGCAGAGGCCTCAAAAATGAATGCCATCGACCTTCTCAAAGCCGACCATGAAAAAGTCAAAGCCATCCTCAGCCAACTGAGTGAGTCCACCGACCGCGCACTGAAAAAACGCGTCGAGTTGCTGGGCAAACTGGAAATGGAAATCACCATCCATACCCGCCTGGAAGAAGAGATTCTCTATCCTGCGTTCAAGGAAGCCGGCAGCAAGGAAGAAGACATCATGTACTACGAGGCCAAGGAAGAGCACCGCACCGTGGACTCACTGGTACTGCCTGATCTGAAAGAAACCGATCCAGGCACCCCGGAATTTGCCGGTCGGGTCAAAGTGGTCAAGGAGCTGCTGGAGCACCACATCGAAGAGGAAGAACAGGAAATGTTCCCCAAAGCGCAGAAGCTGCTGGGCAAAGCCAAGCTCGAGGAGCTGGGTGCGCAAATGGAAGCCATGAAGGCGAGCCACAAAAAGGAAATGGCAGCCAACAAGATCGCTGCGTAAAGCGCTGAACACACCGAAGCCCGGCAGCAATGCCGGGCTTTTTTGTGCGCTCAAACTTGCCCTCGCTC
>NZ_RAZO01000255.1:4148-4682 GCF_004307535.1 Pseudomonas sp. Sample_9 | reverse complement strand
CTCGCTCCCACATTGGATATTTGGGCGTTCGGGAGTTTCTGAGCAAGCCACGAAACCTGTGGGAGCGAGCCTGCTCGCGAAGGCGTCAGGTCAGCCAGACCCTCTATGACTGACACTCCACTTTCGCGAGCAGGCTCGCTCCCACAGGGCCAGTGTCGGATTTGATGCAGGTTGTGATCAAACCGCCCAAGGTGGCCCGGTCTCGAATCTCGCTTCAATCCATTCCTTGAACGCCACCACTGCCGCCGCGGGAAATCGCGATGACGGCCTGATCAGATAGACGCCGCCCGCCGAATCCAGCTGCCAGTCGGGCAGCACGTGAATCAATCTCCCCGCCGCCAGGTCGCGGCTCATCAGCCAGTCGCCAGCACCGAGTATGCCGGCGTCGGCGCGGGCGGCGGCGAGCAGGGATTCGCTGTCGCTGGCGGTCAGGTTGCCGTGTGGCGTAATGGTCTGCACTTCGTTGCCGCGATGCAGGCGCCACAGCGGGAACGACGCCAGCCCGCTGAAGCGCAGGCAATTGTGTTGCAGCAG
>NZ_RAZO01000255.1:0-4048 GCF_004307535.1 Pseudomonas sp. Sample_9 | reverse complement strand
TCGCTGGCGCCCTGCACCGCTTGCTGCTGCGCTTCGTTCATCAACTCGACGGCCGCGCGCAGGCGCTGTTCGAGTTGCAGGCCAGCCTCGGTGATACGCACGTGTCGCGTTGAGCGCTCCACCAACCGCACGCCCAGTCGCTTTTCCATCGCCGCAAGGCGCTTGGAAACGATGGTCGGATGGCGCTGCAACAAACGCCCCGCCGCGACGAACGAGCCTTGCGCAGCGACGGCCAGGAAAGCAGCGATTTCATCGCTGTGCGGGTTGCTCAGAACATCCAGATTCATGGTTTTAAAATGATCGCCCCTGATGATCGGCCCGATTCAAGATCGGCGTGCGCTTGTGCCGCGTCAGCCAATGAATAACGCGCGCGGATTTGCGGCGTGATGATACCGGCGGCAACAGCGGCCAGCACATCTTGCGCGCGCTCCTGGTATTCGGCTGTCGTGGCGGTGTGCGCGGCCAGCGATGGACGGGTCAGAAACAGCGAGCCCTTGGCGTTCAGCGTGGCCATTTCCACCGCCGCCGGCGCGCCGGCCTGCGCGCCGAACGAGACCATCAATCCGCGTGGGCGCAAGCTGTCCAGCGAGGCCTGAAAAGACACCCGACCAATCGGGTCATACACCACATCGACCTTGCGCCCCTCAGTGATACGCACCACATCGGCGGCAAGAGTCTCGGCATCGAACACCAGCACTTCGTCACAACCGGACGCGCGAGCCTTGTCGACACTGGCCTGCTTCGACACCACACCGATGACTGTTGCGCCAAGGTGTTTGGCCCACGGCACCATGATTTCCCCCAGACCACCCGCGACACCGTAAAGCAGCATCGTCGTGCCCGGCCCGACCGGGTAAGTCGCCTTCAGCAGATACTGTGCGGTGATGCCTTTGAACAACACCGCCGCCGCGTCTTCGAACGACAACTCTTCGGGAATCTTCACCAGACGCTCTGCCGGAAACAGCCGCGCCGAGGCGTAACCGCCCAAGGGACCTGTGGCATAAGCGACTCGATCACCGACGCGGACATTGCTCACACCGGCACCGACCGCCGCCACCCGACCCGCGCCTTCCAGACCCAGCCCCGATGGCAACGCCACGGGCACTGCACCTTTGCGCTGGCTGACATCGAGGTAATTGACGCCCACCGCCTCTTGCTCCAGCCAGACCTCGCCGGACCCGGGGGCCTGTTCGCTGACAGTGCGCAATTGCAGGACATCCGGTGCGCCCGTTTCGGTGAAGCGGATTGCGTTGGCCATGATCATCTCCATTCATTCGTTAAGCGTTGAGCTCAGTCTGAAAGCACATCACTCAACGAACAACCCAGCCTCAATGCAGTTCATTGATGCACCTGATGCAGTTATGCACGCATAAAAAAGGAGCGGCACGTGCTGCCGCTCCTCTTTCAACAATCAATCGAACGCGCCGTTGAGCACCTCGTAGATCAGCCCGGTGGCCAGCGCAACAAGGATCAGGTCGGTACCCACCTGTTGCCATTCGTAGCCGTCATAGTGAGGCAAATGCCCAAGCATGCGCCCGTCCAGCTTCTTGGCGATGCCCGGTGGCAGCGGTTTGCCCCGCGCCAGATTCTTTTGAATACCCGGCGGCAGCGGCGGCCCCGGATTCCAGTATTGCCCGCGATAACCATCGATGATGCCGAGAATATTGCCGCGATCAACGCTCGGACCACCGCCGCGATTGCCAGAGGATTGCTGGCCTTTGTTGCCATTGCCCTGACCGCCACCACCCTGATTACCGTGATCCTGCATGTTCTGCGGTTTGCCCTTGCCGTTGCCCTGGCCGCCCTGGCCACCCTGCCCCTTGCCATTGCCGGGGTCGGCCAGTGCGGTCGTGCTGCCGATTACCAGCGCGAGGCAAGACAACGCGGTAATCAATCTGCGAGCTTTTCTCATGTGCGATTCCTTCGGTTGGGGGATGCTCTTGAGTATGGGCGAATGTGCTCAGCTTAGTGGATTTCTTCTTGCTGACCACTCGGCCTTGCGTCAGGATTCCCACCCTCTCCACCCCTGATCGAAAAATCATGAATCGCCAAAAGAAGCTGCAGCAGTTGTTCAAGGAAAAAGCCAAGAAGGCCAACGCCAAACTGGCGCCGAAAAAGCCCAAATACATCTGCAAGGCCGACCGCCTGAAGCTGGAAGCCGAAGCGGCGCAGGCGGCGGCCGAAAACACCGAAAGCTGATTCAGGCCGTCTGCCGCGACGTCAGCCATGTCATCAGCGCCGCCAGCACCAGCAATGCCGCGCTGGCGAAAAACGTCAGCCGATAGCCACTGCCGTCGAACAGCAGACCACCGACGGTAGACCCCGAGGCAATCGACAACTGCACCACCGCCACCATCAGCCCACCGCCCGCCTCGGCATCGTCGGGCAGCGTGCGCGCCAACCAAGACCACCAGCCCACCGGCGCCGCCGTGGCGATCAATCCCCACAAGCCCAGCAATACGAACGTCGCCACCACTGAACCGCCCATCCCTATGAGCGCCACGGAGATCATCGCCATCAACAGCGGGATGGCGATCACTACGCGATACAGCCCCTTCTTCAACACCGAACCGATGACCACAGTGCCGATAAACCCGGCCACACCAATGACCAGCAAAATCATCGACAGCACCGAAACGTCGACCCGGGTCACGGTCTCCAGAAACGGTCGCAGGTAGGTGAACAGAACAAACTGGCCCATGAAGAACAGGCCTGCGCCGAGCATGCCCAACGCCACCCGGCGGCTTTTGAACAACGCAAAGACATTGGCTGCGCTGGCTTTGCGTGGCGCGGCCGGGAGTGCGGGCAAGCTGATCCATTGCCAGAGCAGTGCAATCAGCGCTACCGGTATCAGGCAGAAAAACGCCCCGCGCCAGCCAATCACGCTGCCCAGATAACTGCCCAACGGCGCCGCCACGACGGTCGCCAGGGCATTGCCGCCGTTAAAAATCGCCAGCGCCTTGGGCACGCTGGCGGAGGGTACCAGACGCATGGCCAACGCCGCCGACATCGACCAGAAGCCACCGATTACCACGCCGATCAATGCGCGACCGATTATGTATACCGTGTAGTTGGGCGCCAGGCCGACCACCAGCCCGGACGCGCACATCAGCGCCGTCAACAGCAGCAACAGGCGCTTGCGATCCATCGAGCCGGCGAGCCTGGTGATCGTCAGGCTGGTCAGCACCGCGAACGCGCCGGAGATGGCGATGCCGTAGCCGGCCAGGCCTTCACTGATGTGCAAGTCCGTAGCCATTGGCGTGAGAAGACTGACCGGCATGAACTCGGAGGCGATCAGCGCGAAGACGCACAGGGTCATCGCGAACACACCGCTCCAGTACGCCGGTTGTTCGCCTGGTGCGGATGCTTTGACAGACTGCGCTGTCGGGTTGTCGATTGCTTGGGCCGTCATGCAAAACCTGCTTTGGAGAAGAACTAATCGAGGCATTCTTGCCCCGCTACTCAGGCTGCAAAGCTTGACGGATCGCGCTTAACTTGATTAGTAGCGGTAATCTTCATGTGCTTTTGAGAAAAATTCATCAATGAGCAACGCCAAAATCAACGACCTGCAGGCCTTTCTGGCGGTGGCGCAGGAGCAAAGCTTCACCAAGGCTGCCGCCCGGCTCGGCGTCACTCCGTCTGCGTTGAGCCATACGGTTCGCGCGCTGGAGCAGCGTCTGGGTATTCGCTTGCTCGCTCGTACGACGCGCAATGTCTCGCCGACCGAGGCTGGCGAACGCTTGATGCACTCAATTGCGCCGCTGTTCGAGCAGATCAGCGCCGAGCTCGAAGCCCTCGGCGAATTGCGCGACAAGCCCAGCGGCACGATCCGCATTTCCTGCACGGACGATCAGATCGAGTTGTGCATTCGGCCGATGCTTGCAAAGTTCTTGCAGGACTACCCGGACATCACCCTGGAGTTCTACGTCGATTACGGATTTACCAATGTGGTCAAGGAACGCTTCGACGCCGGCATTCGTCTCGGTGAATCGATCAGCAAAGACATGATCGCCGTGCGCATCGGCCCGGACTGGCGCCTGGCCGTGGT
>NZ_RAZO01000286.1:0-926 GCF_004307535.1 Pseudomonas sp. Sample_9 | reverse complement strand
CGCACGCGCATTGATATGATGGGCCGCGATGCGGACGGCAACATCTCCTGCGTCGAATGCAAATCTTCGGAAACAGCGCCACTGACGCGCAATCAGAAATTGGGCTTTCCAGAAATAGAAAAGACCGGCGCAACCGTCGTCGGCAAAGGTAAACCCGGCTTCACCGGAGGCACCCGAATCCCACCTACCAGAGTCGACATCATTCGACCTGACCCGACCCTCTGAGGGAGCAGACATGTCCATCACCGAAACAAAAGTCGTCGACATCATCGCAGTGCCCGAGTGGGAACCCGACAATGTCGTACTCGTCATCACTGATCACTTGGAATGGGGCGACAAAGCCCAACAGGGTGAACACCTGTTGTTGCTACAGGAGAAGATCAATACCTACATCGCCTTCATCGAGAGCGGCGAATTGCTGGAAAGCTATCCGCCAGCCAAGGGCAAGAATCCGAAAATTCGCATCAATGGTTTATATGAGCTACCTGAGCAAGGTGAAACCTTTGTCGACCGCGTGACCGAGGTACTCAAAGGCGTAGGCATCGGAATGGAATTTGTGCTTAAGGACGACTTTGCTGTTCGACACTAGGCGTGTGAGCTAGTAGAGCTAAAGCAAAGCAAAGGGCGGCAAGCCACAGAGCTGTAGCTCGGTTCCCTCAGAGGGATTGAACAAACCGGCTGGAGGCCAAGGATCCGCAGTGTCCTTAACAGACCCGAACATTATCGATATGTGGGGAATCCCCAAATCGGACAGTGGCACCATCATCCTGGGCATCGCTGACCACCTAGAATGGGGCAATAAGACCCTACAAGCCGAGCACCTTCTCGCGCTACAACGGAAGATAAACGGCTACATCGCTTTCATCGAAAGCGGTGAGATCTATAACAAGATTCCCGCTGCACTCGGCAAGTCACTTGTAATCCGT
>NZ_RAZO01000267.1:3260-5792 GCF_004307535.1 Pseudomonas sp. Sample_9 | reverse complement strand
TGATACACCGCTTTCGCGAGCAGGCTCGCTCCCACACTGGATGCGTGGCGGCTGCGAATCTCGGGCACAAAAAAACCGGCCAATCTCTGGCCGGTTTTTTTGTGCCCTGCGGTCTTAGAACGTGGCGTTCTGCAGGCCGTCCAGGTAGCGCTCGGTGTCCAGTGCCGCCATGCAACCGGCGCCGGCCGAGGTGATGGCCTGACGGTAAACGTGGTCAGCCACGTCACCGGCAGCGAAGATGCCTTCGACGCTGGTGGCCGTCGCATTGCCTTCGCGGCCGCCCTGCACAACCAGGTAACCGTCCTTCAGAGTCAGCTGACCTTCGAACAGCGAAGTGTTCGGGGTGTGGCCGATGGCGATGAACACGCCGTCGACTTTGATCTCGTCGAAGCTGCCATCGTTGTTGCGCAGACGCGCGCCGGTTACGCCCATGTTGTCGCCAAGGACTTCGTCCAGATTGGCGTTCAACTTCAAGATGATCTTGCCTTCGGCCACACGGGCGTTGAGCTTGTCGATCAGGATCTTCTCGGCGCGGAAGGTTTCGCGACGGTGGATCAGGGTTACGGTGCTGGCGATGTTGGCCAGGTACAGCGCTTCTTCGACAGCGGTGTTGCCACCGCCAACCACGGCGACCGGCTTGTTGCGGTAGAAGAAACCGTCGCAGGTCGCGCAGGCCGACACGCCTTTGCCCATGAACGCTTCTTCCGACGGCAGACCCAGGTAACGGGCACTGGCACCGGTGGCGATGATCAGAGCATCACAGGTGTAAACCGCGCTGTCGCCGGTCAGAGTGTACGGCTTGGCAGCGAAGTCCACGGCGTTGATGTGATCGAAGACGATCTCGGTCTCGAAACGCTCGGCGTGCTCGCGCATGCGCTCCATCAGCACCGGGCCGGTCAGACCGTGGACATCACCCGGCCAGTTGTCGACTTCGGTGGTGGTAGTCAGTTGACCGCCGGCCTGCATGCCGGTGATCAGCAGTGGCTTGAGGTTGGCGCGGGCCGCGTAGACCGCAGCGCTGTAGCCGGCGGGGCCGGAACCGAGAATGATCACTCGCGAATGACGGACTTCAGACATGAATCTGCTCCTGTTGGCCGGCCATGAAAAATCTGGCACGGACGCCGGACGGCCGGCGAAATAAAAAAGGACCGTGGACACCTTGGGGAAGGCTTGAACTCGACAGTCCTGTAAAAAGTTGGGTGCAGCGTATCGAGGGGGGCAAGATTAAGGAAATACGGTTTAACAATCCAGCTCATAGGTGGTCTCTATGCCGAGACGCTGACGAGATAGACCTCTTTGTTACAGTGAATGTCGATTGCTCTGCCGCGCTTTCGCCGCTAGGGCAAAGCCGGTAACGTCGGCGCGTTTTCCCTTGCTTCGGAGCACCTTATGCCCGCCCCCGTTCTGTCCGGCCCGCAATACCTGCGCGAAGGCCTCAAACTGGTCCTGAGCCCTGGCCTGCGCCTGTTCGTGTTGTTGCCGCTGGCGATCAACCTGGTGCTGTTCGTCGGATTGATCTATCTGGCCGGCCACCAGTTCAGCCTTTGGGTCGATACGCTGATGCCGTCGTTGCCTGAATGGCTGAGTTTCCTCAGCTATATTCTGTGGCCGTTGTTCGTGGTCCTCGTGGCCTTGATGGTGTTTTTCACCTTCACCATGCTCGCCAACATCATTGCCGCACCGTTCAACGGCTTCCTCGCGGAAAAAGTCGAAGTGGTGGTGCGCGGCACCGATGATTTCCCGGCGTTCAGTTGGGGCGAACTGATCGCGATGATCCCGCGCACCCTTTCCCGGGAAATGCGCAAGCTCGGCTACTTCCTGCCGCGCGCCATCGGCCTGTTCATCCTGTCGTTCATCCCGGTGGTGAATATCGTCGCCGCGCCGTTATGGCTGCTGTTCGGCGTGTGGATGATGGCCATCCAGTACATCGACTACCCGGCGGACAACCACAAACTGGGCTGGAACGAGATGCTTGCCTGGCTGCGGCAGAAGCGCTGGCAGAGCATGAGTTTTGGCGGGATCGTCTATCTGGTGTTGCTGATTCCGGTGGTCAACATCCTGATGATGCCGGCGGCGGTAGCCGGGGCGACGTTGTTTTGGGTGCGTGAGCGTGGCGCCGAAAATCTGGTGATACAACACTGACCGCGTCACAAATCCATCATCCGACCGTAACAAGCTCGACATGGCCTCAGCCGACACTGAGGTCATGACGACAGCTCTACATATCACTCTCATCAGCGAAACCTTCCCACCGGAAATCAACGGCGTGGCCAATACCCTTGGCCGCTTGTGCGAGGGTTTGCGCGCACGTGGGCATCAGGTGGAGCTCGTGCGCCCGCGCCAGGCCATCGATCCGCAACGCAGCGAAGACGATGCACTGTTGCTGTGTCGCGGATGGCCACTACCGGGCTATCCGGGACTGCAATGGGGCCAGTCGTCGATGCATAAACTGCTGCGCCGTTGGAAACGCCAGCGCCCGGATGTGCTGTACATCGCCACGGAAGGCCCGCTCGGGTTGTCGGCACTGCGCGC
>NZ_RAZO01000267.1:0-3160 GCF_004307535.1 Pseudomonas sp. Sample_9 | reverse complement strand
CATCCGAGCAAACGTCAGAGCGCGTTGCGTGAGCAATGGGGACTCTCTGATAAAGATATCGCGGTCATCCATGTAGGAAGGCTCGCCCCCGAGAAAAATCTGGGCCTGCTCAAACGCTGCTTCGAGACCCTGCGGGAAACTTATCCACAGCGCCATCTGAAGCTGATCGTGGTCGGAGATGGACCGCAGCGTTCGGCGCTGGAGAAAGAACTGCCGGAGGCGATCTTCTGCGGCGCGCAGCGGGGAGAAGCACTGGCGGCGCACTACGCCTCAGGAGATCTGTTCGTATTTCCCAGCCTGACCGAAACCTTCGGCAATGTGGTGCTGGAAGCCCTGGCTTCGGGACTCGGCGTCGTTGCCTATGATCAGGCAGCGGCGGCGCAGCATATTCGCCACGGCTACAACGGCGTGTCAGCCATGCCCGGTGATGAGCAGGCGTTCTGCGAAGCGGCGGCGTGGTTACTGGAGGAGGATGAGCGGTTGCGCTGTGTGCGGCTGAATGCGCGGCAGCATGGCAGTCGCCAGGGCTGGGCGGCAATTATCGAGCAGTTCGAGGGGTATTTGCGTGGGGCTTGTGTGGGGGAGCTGGTGGTGCCTGGGGCGCAGACACAACCTTAGATTTTCGGCGACATAGAAACAGCTTTCGCGAGCAGGCTCGCTCCCACATGGGTACTGCATTCTTTCAGATGGAATGCGGTCGAAGGTGGGAGCGAGCCTGCTCGCGAATGGTTCGAACTGGCGCCGCTTAGACCAAGGTCATCAACGCCTCACGACTAAACGGAAGAATGTCCTGCTCCCGCCCTTCACGGACTTTCTGCGCCCAGTCCGGATCGACCAGCAGCGCGCGGCCCACTGCTACCAGGTCAAACTCTTCTTTGTTCAGACGCTCCAGCAGGTTTTCCAGGCTGGCCGGTTGCGCGACCTTGTCGGTGTTGACCATGAACTGCAGGAACTCGCCATCCAGGCCGACGCTGCCCACGGTGATGGTCGGTTTGCCGGTCAGCTTGCGGGTCCAGCCAGCAAGGTTCAGATCCGAACCGTCGAACTCCGGCTCCCAGAAGCGTCGGGTCGAGCAGTGGAAAATGTCCACACCGGCGTCGGACAGCGGCTTGAGAAACTCGCCCAGCGCTTCGGGGGTTTGCACCAGACGCGCAGTGTAATCCTGCTGTTTCCATTGCGAAAAACGGAAGATGATCGGGAAGCCCTCACCGACAGCCGCGCGCACTGCTTGAATCAATTCGATGGCAAAACGCGAACGGTTGGCCAGGCTGCCACCGTATTCGTCGCTGCGCTGATTGCTGCCTTCCCAGAAGAACTGGTCCACCAGATAGCCGTGGGCGCCATGGATTTCCACACCGTCCATGCCGATGCTTTGCGCGTCTTTGGCCGCCTGGGCGAACGCAGCGATCACGTCCTGAATGTCCTGTTTGGTCATGCCGTGAACCACGACCTGACCGTCCTTGAGTTTTTCCGACGGACCGTAGCCCGGCACGCTGGCGTCCGGCTCGGTGCCAAGGCGACGTACGCTGCCGACATGCCACAGTTGCGGGACGATCTTGCCGCCCTCGGCGTGCACGGCGTCGACAACTTTTTTCCAGCCGGCCAGCGGCGCGTCACCGAAAAACTGCGGCACGTTAGGATAGCCGTTGGACGCGATGTGGCCGACCGTGGTGCCTTCGGTGATGATCAAGCCAACCCCAGCGGCCGCGCGACGGCGATAGTACTCAATGACTTTGGAATTCGGCACGCCGCCCGGCGAGAACGAGCGGGTCATTGGCGCCATGACCACGCGGGTCGGCAGTTCGAGAGTGCCGAGGTGGAACGGTTTGAACAGGGCTTGAACAGGCATCGAGAGGCTCCATAGCGATCGATTTATGACGGCGATAATATGGAGGGCCGGAGCCTTTGAATAGCATTATTGATTTGGGTGATTAATGATTAAAAGATTGAAAAGCAAAGATCGCAGCCTTCGGCAGCTCCTACAGAGGAAACAAAAACCCCCTGTATGAGCTGCCGAAGGCTGCGATCTTTTGATGCTGCTTGTCAGCTCAGCGCTTTTTCAATCGCATGCACGATGGTCGGATCATCCGGCGCCGTACGCGGCGAGAACCGTGCCAGCACGCGGCCGTCCTTGCCGAGCAGAAACTTTTCGAAGTTCCAGGTGATGTCACCGGGAAACTCGGCGCCCTCGCCCGCCAGCAGGCGATACAACTGATGCCGCTCGTGGCCGTTGACTTCGAGCTTGCTCGACAACGGAAAGGTCACGCCATAGTTGAGGCTGCAGAACTCCTGGATTTCTTTCTCCGAGCCTGGCTCCTGACCGGCAAACTGGTTGCACGGCAGGCCCAGCACAGCAAAGCCTTTATCTTTGTATTGCTGGTAGAGGTTTTCCAGTGCCGCGTACTGAGGGGTCAAGCCGCATTTGGAGGCCACGTTGACCACCAGCACGACTTGGCCCTTGAACGGCGCCAGCGGTAGCTCCTGACCATCCAGGGCTGTCAACTTAAGGTCGTGAAAAGCACTCATGCCGAACTCCAGGATTCTCGTGTTCTACTCGAAACAGCCACTTGGCGAGGCCACCAAGGACAGCCGCGGACTAAAAAGGCGCCCACAGGCGCCTCTCCAGTACTCGAAGCTTAGCGCAGAAAATCAGTGGTGATGGCCACCTTCGCCATGGACGTGACCATGAGCGATTTCTTCCTGGCTGGCGTCACGGATATCAACGATCTTCACTTCAAAGTTCAGGCGCTGACCGGCCAGAGGGTGGTTGCCATCAACGGTGACGTCGTCGCCGTCCAGATCACGGATGGTGACGATCTGCATCTGGCCGTCCGGCGCCGAAGCGTGGAACTGCATGCCGACTTCCAGCTCGTCAACGCCTTCGAACATGCTGCGGCTCAGGGTGCTGACCAGTTCAGCGGCGTATTCACCGTAAGCGTCTTCCGGCTCAACGGCCACTTTCAGCTCGTCACCGACAGCTTTGCCTTCAAGGGCTTTTTCCAGGCCCGGGATGATGTTGCCTGCGCCTTGCAGGTAAACCAGCGGAGCGCCGCCGGCGGAGCTGTCGATGACCTCACCAGCGTCGTTGGTCAGGGTATAGTCGATGGAGACAGCCTTATTGGCGGCGATCAGCATGGGGCGAGACCTTTTGCATAAGAAT
>NZ_RAZO01000285.1:2992-5817 GCF_004307535.1 Pseudomonas sp. Sample_9 | reverse complement strand
CACCCCCAGCACCAGGCCGATCCATGGATAAATACGCCCCGCGCAACTGGCAACCCCACGAAAAGCCCAGCCTGCCCGGTTCTCCGTCGACACCACTGCACTCCACGCCCAAGCGCCTGGCTTATGCGGCGGTTGGCGTGCTGGTGGCGGTGACTGGTGGGTTGGGCAACTCGCTGGTGGTTGCCAACCTGCCTTACCTGCAAGGCTCGCTCGGCGCGACCACGGCGGAGATGGCCTGGCTGCCGGCGGCGTATGTGATGACCAACGTGTCGATGAACCTGCTGCTGGTGAAGTTTCGCCAGCAGTTCGGCTTGCGCGCATTCACCGAAGTATTTCTGGTGCTGTACGCGCTGGTGACCTTCGGCCATTTGTTCGTCAACGATCTCAATTCGGCAGTGGCGGTGCGGGCTGCCCACGGCATGGTCGGTGCGGCGCTGAGCTCGCTGGGTCTGTATTACATGGTGCAGGCGTTCCCGGCGAAGTGGCGGCTCAAAGCGCTGGTGCTCGGCCTCGGCACGTCGCAGTTGGCGTTACCGCTGGCGCGGCTGTTTTCCGAAGACTTGCTGCAGATCGCCGAATGGCGCGGCTTGTACTTGTTCGAACTGGGCATGGCCCTGCTGTCACTCGGCTGCGTGTTGCTACTGAAGTTGCCGCCCGGTGACCGCTTCAAGACCTTTGAAAAACTCGATTTCCTCACCTTCGCGATCCTCGCTACCGGTGTGGCGTTATTGTGCGCGGTGCTGTCGCTCGGGCGGATCGACTGGTGGCTGGAGGCGGACTGGATCGGCGTGGCGCTGGCCTGTTCGATCGCGCTGATCATCATGGGCCTGGCCATCGAGCACAACCGCAGCAACCCGATGTTGATGACGCGTTGGCTGGGCAGCGGAACGATGATCCGCCTGGCGCTGGCGGTGACCCTGATTCGCATGGTCACCTCGGAGCAATCCACCGGCGCGGTGGGGTTCATGCAGAACCTCAACATGGGCTATGAGCAGTTGCACAGTCTGTATGTGGTGATGCTGATCGGCAGCATCGCCGGGCTTGCCACCAGCGCGTTGACCATCGATCCCAAACACCTGCTGATGCCGTTGATCATTTCCTTGGCGCTGATGGCCACCGGTTCGGTGATGGACAGCTTCTCGAACAACCTGACCCGTCCCGCCAACATGTATTTCAGCCAGTTTCTGCTGGCGTTCGGCAGTACGTTTTTTCTCGGCCCGACCATGGTCTTCGGCACGCGCAACATGCTGACCAATCCGCGCAACCTGGTGAGCTTTTCCGTGCTGTTCGGGATCTGCAACAACCTCGGCGGGCTGCTCGGCGCGGCGTTGCTCGGCACTTTTCAGATCGTGCGGGAGAAGTACCATTCCAGCCACATCGTCGATCATCTGGTGATGTCCGATCCGTTGGTGGCCGCGCGGGTGCAGAGCGGCGGCTCGGCCTTCGGCGGTTTGCTGGCGGACCCGAGCCTGCGCAATCTGGCCGGCATTCGCAGCCTCGCCAATGCGGCGACACGCGAAGCGAACGTGCTGGCCTATAACGATGTCTTCATGCTGATCGCGGTCATTGCCGTCCTGACCATGATCTGGCTTTCGATTCGCGCGTTGTGGCTGATGAGCACCACGAAAGCCATTGAGCCGACACCTTCCGTACCACCCAGCGGTGCCACTTCTTCATGACCGAACCGACCACCACAACCACCAACGCCATCGCCGCCACGCCTGAAGGTGAGGCGCCGCCATCGTCGCCGAACACCGCGCCGCGTTCGCTGCGGGTGCGGATCATTTCTTCGCTGGGCTTTGCCGGGATCGCCATCGTCGGCGTACTGATCGTGTTGTATGCCTGGCAACTGCCACCGTTCAGCAGCGCCGTCGAAACTACCGAAAACGCCCTGATTCGCGGGCAGGTGACGATCATCGGCCCGCAGCTCAGCGGCTATGTGTTCGAGGTGCCGGTGCAGGACTTCCAGTACGTCAAGGCCGGGGACCTGCTGGTGCGTCTGGACGACCGCATTTATCAGCAACGCCTCGACCAGTCCCTGGCACAACTGGCGGTGCAGAAAGCCGGATTGGCCAACGTCGTGCAGCAGCGCAACAGCGCCGAAGCAACGATCAAATTGCGTCAGGCGGTGCTCGCCGACAGCCAGGCGCAGTTGCGCAAGAGCGAGGCGGATCTGCGGCGTAATCAGGAGCTGGTGCGCGACGGCTCGGTGTCCAAGCGCGAATTCGACGTGACCCTCGCTGCCAACGCGCAAAGCACGGCTTCTGTGGCGCAGGCCAAGGCCAATCTGGAAATCGCCCGGCAGGATCTGCAAACGGTGATCGTCAATCGCGGCTCGCTGGAGGCCGCCGTGGCCAGTGCCGAAGCAGCGGTGCAACTGGCGCGGATCGATCTGTCGAACACACGGATTGTCGCCCCGCGCGACGGTCAGCTCGGGCAGATCGGCGTGCGCCTCGGCGCCTACGTCAACTCCGGCGCGCAGTTGATGGCGTTGGTCCCGGACCAGAAGTGGGTGATCGCCAACATGAAGGAAACCCAGATGGCCAACGTGCGGGTCGGGCAACCGGTACGCTTTACCGTCGACGCCTTGAACCACCGCAGATTCACCGGCCACGTGCAGCATATTTCGCCGGGCACCGGCTCGGAATTTGCCTTGCTGCAGGCCGACAACGCCACCGGCAACTTCGTCAAGATCGCCCAGCGCGTGCCGGTGCGCATCACCATCGATCCCGACCAGCAGGAAGAAGAACGCTTGCGGCCGGGGATGTCAGTGGTTGTCAGCATCGACACCGCCGCCGGCGACACCCAACCCCACTGATCAATGC
>NZ_RAZO01000285.1:0-2892 GCF_004307535.1 Pseudomonas sp. Sample_9 | reverse complement strand
GCTCACGGGCTCTATTCATTCGGGCGAGGGGGTGACCCGGCAACTTTTGCGGTTGCGAATCTGCTCGTCGCTGGGTCTCTCGCGAACGAATTCGAAGCGTGGTTCGCCTTCGCTGTAATGCACCAGCCAGCCCCATTCCAGTTCGCTTTCGTCCTGTCCGGGATGCGGTGGCCGGGCCCACCAGGGTTCTTTGCTGAGGATCTCGCGCATGGCAGCCTCCGGTTGATGGCAATCCTTGAACTATAGCTTCCTGTCGCGAGTCGTCAGAACAGGCTGTGTAGAATCGGCGCGATCATGACGATATGGGGGGCAGGGCGATGATGGATGAAGTGCGCAGGGATGAACCGTCGAAACGGCTGTTTTTCGCTTTGGACTGCCCGCCGGCGCAGCGCAAGGCAATCGCCCAGTGGCGCGCGGAACTGGGCCTGCGCAGCGGCAAACCGGTGCCGGCGGATAACTTTCATCTGACTCTGCTGTTCCTCGGTGCGGTGCCGCTGGCGCAAATCCATGGCGTCTGCGAAGCAGCGGGCAGTGTGCGTATTCCCGGCGAAACGTTGCGCATTGCGCTGGATCGCTTGCAGGTCTGGCATCGCGCCGGTGTGCTATCGCTGGCACCGGAACAGGCGCCGCCAGCGTTGTTGCGCCTGGTCTACGCGCTGGAACAGGCGATGCTGCCGTTCGGTTTTGACGAGCCCACCCACGAGTTCCGCCCGCACCTGACACTGGCGCGGGAGTACCGCGCCCCGGAGCCGGAAGCGCGCACGCCGCCGGAGTTCTTTCTGCGTGCTGAACGCTTCGCTCTGTTCGAATCGCACAAGGGCCGCTATCGGGTTGTGCAGGACTGGCCGCTGATCTGAACGGACAAAAAAAGGCGCCCGAAGGCGCCTGCAAATTCACCCGAGCCGAGGGAGCCGGGTGAGGCCGTTCAGAGCAGGGTGCAGCGGTGGTAAGGCGCTGCGTGAACGGAAAATTTTCAGCACTGCATTGCTTCATTGTGGGAGCGAGCCTGCTCGCGAAGGCGTCGGCACATCCAACATTTTCGTCGCCTGTCCTACCGCTTTCGCGAGCAGGCTCGCTCCCACACTTTTGATCATCGCTGTTTTTATTTACCGAGCTTCACCCGCGTCCAGCCGCGCGTCATGATCCGCTGCGTGGCAATCGGCTGATCCGGCACTGCATACAACGTCGCCATCACCGCTTGCGACGGATACGAGCCCGGTTCGTTGCGGATCGCTTCGTCCACCAGTGGCGTGGCCGCTGCGTTGGCGTTGCTGTAGCCGATGCTGTTGGTGACTTCGGCGATGATGTCCGGGCGCATCAGGAAGTCCATGAACAGGTAGGCGTTGTCGACGTTCGCCGCATCACGGGGTATCGCGACCATGTCGTAGAAACTGCCGGCGCCTTCCTTGGGAATGCTGTAGTCGATCACCACGTTGTTGCCCGATTCCACCGCGCGGGCCTTGGCCTGCAGGACGTCGCCGGAGTAACCGACCGCCACGCAGATGTTGCCGTTGGCCAGATCGGAGATGTACTTCGAGGAGTGGAAGTACGCCACGTAAGGGCGGATTTTCATGAACAGCGCTTCGGCTTCGGCGATGTGCGCCTTGTCCTTGTCGTTCACCGCATAGCCCAGATAGTGCAGGGCGGCCGGGAGCATTTCGGTCGGCGAATCGAGGAAACTGATGCCGCAGGCTTTGAGCTTTTCCGCGTTCTCCGGTTTGAACAGCAAGTCCCAGGAGTTGGTCGGAGCGTTGGCGCCGAGTACTTCCTTGACCTTCGCCGGATTGAAACCGATGCCGATCGAGCCCCACATGTACGGGAACGCGTGCGCGTTGTCCGGATCACTGGCGGCGGCGTTTTTCAGCAGCACCGGGTTGAGATTCTTCCAGTTCGGCAGCTTCGATTTGTCCAGCGGCTGGTAGACGCCGGCCTTGATCTGCTTGGCCAGAAAACTGTTCGACGGCACCACGATGTCGTAGCCGGATTTGCCCGCGAGCAGGCGCGCTTCCAGGGTTTCGTTGCTGTCGAAGACGTCGTAGGTCACGCGAATGCCGGTCTCGTCTTCGAACTTTTTCACGGTGTCCGGCGCGATGTAATCGGACCAGTTGTAAACACGCAGCACCTTGTCGTTGGCCTGGGCGCCCATGACCATTGCGCCCATTAAGGACAGTGTCAGCAGAGTCCTGCCAAACATTTTCATCGGTACAACTCCCTTCTTCTTATTCAACAAAACAAAAGCTCGGTGCACTTGAACCTTGTGGCGAGGGGATTTATCCCCGCTCGGTTGCGAAGCAGTCGCAAAACCTGAATACGGAGTCTTCAGGTAGAACTGCAGGGGCCGCTTCGCAGCCCAACGGGGATAAATCCCCTCGCCACAGTTGTTCATCGGTGTTGCTCAGGCAGTCGCCGCTGCCGGCTGTTGCCACGACTCATTCGCGGTCTGATCCATCGCTTCCTGGATCGCTTTTTTGCGGTTGGCCTCTGCCTTGCGGCCGAAGTACCAGACCAGGAAAGTCACCAGCGACACTGCCAGCAGAATCAGGCTGGCCACGGCGTTGATCTCAGGCTTCACGCCCAGGCGCACCGCCGAGAACACCTCCATCGGCAGCGTCGTCGAGCCCGGCCCGGAGACGAAACTCGCCAGCACCAGATCGTCCAGCGACAAGGCAAACGACATCATCCCGCCGGCGGCCAGCGACGGCGCGATCATGGGAATGGTGATGAGGAAAAACACTTTGAATGGTTTGGCGCCGAGGTCCATCGCCGCTTCTTCGATCGACAGATCCAGTTCCCGCAGGCGCGCGGAGACTACCACCGCCACATAAGCGGCACAAAAGGTGGTGTGGGCGATCCAGATGGTGACGATGCCGCGCTCCTGCGGCCAGCCGATCA
>NZ_RAZO01000168.1:1571-46337 GCF_004307535.1 Pseudomonas sp. Sample_9 | reverse complement strand
TCATCCCGTTGCAGGAGAAGTACCGCTTGCAGCAGCACATTGGCGTGGTGTTTCTCAAGGCCAAGGAGCGCGATCCGAATCTGCTGGCGTTGCTGGCGGAGTGTCGGATGTATGCCAATCGGCAGGCTGGGGTTTAGATCAAGATCAAAAATCAAGAGCTACCCCCTCACCCCAGCCCTCTCCCCCAAGGGGTAGAGGGGGAAAGGGAGCAGATCGGGGGCTTTTCAGAACCTCAGTTCAACTCAGAAATTTCAGGTCGATGTATAACGCCAAAACAACTCGGTCAGTCCCCTCTCCCTCCGGAAGAGGGCTAGGGTGAGGGGCTTTTGGGGGTGATTAGCTAGCCCATCAACCCGCGCATCGCCAGAAACAGCAGCGAAGGCCCCAGCAGACACCCAAGCGCGGTGTAGAACGCCGCCGTCAGGCAACCATATGGCACCAGCTTCGGATCGGTGGCCGCCAGGCCTCCGGCAACGCCGCTGGAGGTGCCCATCAAACCACCGAAAATCACCGCGCTGCGCGGGTTGTTCAGGCCGATCATCGGTGCCACGAACGGTGTCATCACCATCACCAGAATCGCCTTGATCAGCCCCGCCGCAATCGACAGCGCCATCACCTCGGAACTGGCGCCGATCGCCGCGCCGGTCACCGGGCCGACGATGTAAGTCACGGCACCGGCGCCAATGGTGGTCAGGCTCACCGCATCGGTGTAGCCGAACGCCATCGCCACGCCGACTCCGGCGACGAACGAGGTGCCAACGCCGACAAACAGCGCCAGCACACCGACGAGTCCGGCGCGTTTGAGCTCATCGACACTGACGCCAAACGCCGTCGCCACAATCGCGAAATCCCGCAGCATCGCACCGCCGAGCAGGCCGATGCCGGACAGCAGGGGAATATCCACCACGCCTTTTTGCCCACCGGTGAGTGCGCCGCCGATATACGACAGCACCAGCCCGAGCAGAATCGCAATCGCTGAACCGTGCAGACGGCCCTTGGTGAAGGTGTTGGACATCCAGTAGGACACCCACATGGTCAGGCCGACAATCAAAAAGCCGCTGATCAGACCGTAGCCGGTGATCACTTTCATCATCGATTCGTACATGGCGATTACCCCGCAGTCTTGGCAGGAGCGATCGGTGTCTCTTGCTTGTTGCCCATGCGTGTCAGCACCGGCACCAAGGCAAAAGCGATCACTACGGCGAGGGTGCCGGCAAGAATCGCCATCGGCCCGCCTTTCAGCGCACCGTAGACATTCTGCTGCGCGGCCATGGCGACCACGATGGGAATGTAGATCGCGCTCCAGAACTCCACGCCCTGCTCGGTCTTGCCCTTGAGCCAGCCGCTCTTGTAGAGATAGCTGCCCAGGCCGATCAACAGCAGCATCGCAATGCCGACACCGCCGACGTTGGCCGGCACGCCGATCAGCTTGCCGAGCAGTTCACCGACCCAGATACCGACCAGCGTGCAAAAGGCGAGAAACGCCACACCGTAAATAATCATTGTTGTAGTCCTCAAAGTGCATCGTCGAATGTTGTTTTTGTTGTTCGAAGCTTGAGTCGCGGCGGTTTTAGAGTTGGCGGCCACCCTCCTCGCGCAACAGCGCTTGCAGGGTATCGAGGCGGGCACTGTCGAAGGCAGTGACGGTGCCCTGCTCGAACACCCGGCGCGCCAGCCCGGTCAGCACCGCACCGGGCGGCAGTTCGATCTGTAGACGCACGCCGCGCTCGTAGGCGCTTTGCACGGTGCCGCGCCAATCCACCACGCGGCACATGTTGAAAGCGAGGTCATCGCGCAGCGCTTCGACTTTGCTCACAGGCCGCGCGCGACTGCCGCTCAGATAAGCGATTTTCGGGTTCTTCAGTTCAACCTTGGCGAAGGCCTCGGCAAGCGCCTGCGCCGGTTTTTCCAGCAATGGGCAATGCGACGGCACGCTCACCGCCAGCCGCTTCGCCACTCCGGCGCCGCGACTGCGCGCCAGTTCGGCCACCGCGTGCATGGCCTTGTCGCTGCCGGCGATGACCACTTGGTTATCCGCGTTGATATTGGCCAGGTACACCGGCGCATCTTCGCTGTGCACTTGCGCCAGCAGGGTTTCGACGGTGGACAACTGCAAGCCGATGATCGCGGTCATGCCGTAGCCCTGTGGATAAGCCTGCTGCATCAGCTCACCGCGCAGGCTGACCAGATGCAGCGCATCGCTGAAACTCAAGGCTCCCGCCACCACTGCTGCCGGGTATGCGCCGATGGACAGGCCGGCGACGTAATCCGCGCTCAGTTCATCCTGCAATAACTGCCGCGAAGCAGCGACACCGGCGATCAGCAGGCACAGCTGCACCGCTCGTGTCGTGCGCAATGCCTCGGCTGAATCAAGCTGCAAAACATCCTCGCCGAGTACATCACTGGCCTCGGCCAGCGTTTCCCTTGGCAAACGCTGGAGCATGCCCGCTTGCTGCGCGCCCTGGCCGGGAAACACCAACAGGCTGCTCACGCTGCCTGCTCCTGCGGGTGCCACGGATTCGTCACCAGTGCAGCCTGATGCGCATTTTTCAGCAGCACTCGGGCCGAACCGCTGGCCCATTCCCGCAAGGCCACAGCGCCGAATGGGGTCTGCAATTGCATGTCGACCCGGCACACAGCCTGATCGAAAAGCTCCACGAGTTTGCAGGCCTGATTGCGCGTGATCATCTGCGGCGCACGCAGAATCAGATCGAGATCACTGCCCGCGTGCATCGCTGCAAAACCACTGGCCAATTCAAACCCGACACTGCCGCTGACACCCCAGACCCAACCGCAGTCATCGAGCATCGGCCGTAGTTGTTGGAGCCCCTGCATCACCGGCAGATCTCGCTCGCACTCAACATGACAGAGGGCCTCCGGACTGACCCGACAAGCAATCGAATCCAGCGGCATAAACGTCGCCAGCCGCTGCTCACGCAACACACCACGAACGCCGACCGCGACCAGACCTTTCTCGCTCAAGGCCCGGCGCACCACCACCGGTTGCCCGGCCGCCAGCGCCGCGATCGCCCACTGCGGCGCATCCGCCGGCAACTGCGCTGGGGTCATGCCCCAGAGCAGATCGTGGGCCAGAGGCAGGTTCACCACTGCGCCCTCAGCAATTCGCGGACTTTGCTGGAGGCGGCACGATTGCTCGCACCAAGGCGCCCTTTCAAATCAGTGCTGGTCACATTGCTGATCGCTTGCTTCAGGCACTCAGTCACGCGCGTCAGATCTTCCTCTGTCGGCTGTTCAATCTGCTGCACCGAGAGGGTTTCCCAGAGCAGGCCGAGGCTGGCGTAGCTGTCGATGTCATAGGCCATCGGCGGCACGCTCGACGCCAGCGCCTCCAGTTCCTCGACACTGCGCAAGGTGACCCGCGCCGCCGAGGCTTTGCCCATTGCGTGGACCATCACGCCGGGATCGCGCAGCGCGATCAGGCGATTGGCCTGATAACCGTGGGCGAGAAATGCACCTGACATGGCCTTGCCCACCAGCAGCGCAATCACCGGATGCCCGGCCAGACGCGCACGGGCATAACTGTCCGCCGCGCCGGCCAAGGCCTGATGAATGCCGAGGGCTTCTTCGCGGCGGCCATACGCCTGGCTCGGCACATCGACGATGGCGATGATCGGGCGCTTCTGTGCGCTGTCGCGGTCGGCGCTGATCGCGTCATCCACAGCCTTGGCCAGCGCCCAACCTTCGAGCAGACCGACCTCGCCATTGCGGGCGCGGGGAAAACGATTGTCCGGGTCGGCGACCACGGCGATAAACCTGCCGAGCTCAGCGTCGGCGACTTTCAACGACGGCGGCAAACCTTCGACGACACTGGCGCCAGCGCTGAGCGCATTGAACCAGTGCAAGCCGCGCAATGAATAACCGCTCATGAGCGCTCTCCTTGATACAGATCGCGAACCACCGACGGTTCGATTTGCAGGTCAGTGTTCAGCTTGCCGAGGCGTTGCAGGAACCACTCGGCGCGTTGACTGCGCGGCTGTGCCGGCAGGCCTTGCTGGAGCAGTTGGCCGACCTGCTGACGAATCTGCGCCACATCATCGCCGACATAACGATCCACCAGACCACTGTGGAAACGCTGTTCGCCGCCGGTCAGGCTCCAGATGAAGGGCCGGTCGCGGGAGTCGTATTCCTCGATCCCGGCTTCCTGCTCGATTACCTGCGGGCCGTTCAGGCCGAGACGTGCCTCCTGGGTCACCAGCAAATAACTGCACAGCGCAGCGGCGATCGACATGCCGCCGAAGCAACCGACGCTGCCGGCGACCACGCCGACCACCGGTTGGTATTGCTGCAAATCGACAATCGCCGCGTGAATATCGGCAATCGCCGCCAGCCCTAGATTGGCTTCCTGCAAGCGCACGCCACCGGTTTCCAGCAGCAACACAGCGCGGGTGGGGAGGCCGTTGCGGTTGTCTTCGGCGGCCAGTTCCAGCGCACCGGCAATCTTTGCCCCGCCGACTTCGCCAAGGCTGCCGCCCTGAAACGCACCTTCAATCGCTGCGATGACCACCGGCAAACCGTCGAGGCGGCCCTTGGCGATGATCACCCCGTCGTCGGCTTGCGGCACTACGCCCTGGCGCTCGAGCCACGGCGACATGACCCGTTGAAACGGATCGAGCAGTTCACGAAAGGTCCCGACGTCGAGCAAGGCTTGCGCCCGCTGCCGCGCGCCGAGTTCGACGAAGCTGTGTTTGTTGAGCAACGCTGCGCTGTCAGTCATGGCCGATCTCCTCGAAACCCTGTTCCAGACGCAAGCGCACCACCCCCGGTGTCGCGCCGAAATCATGGATGTCGATGGCCATCGCCGGCGGCGTGGTGCCGTCGAACATCCGCGCAAACAGGTGCTGCCAGCGCTGCTGCGCGCCGTTGACCGAGGTCTGCACATTGATCGTCAGTTTGCCGGCCAGACCCGGTTCGATCAGCACTTCCAGATCACCCGAGCCGACACAACCGACCAGCGCACGCCCGCGTGGCGGCTGCCCGGCGGGGAATTCAAACAATAGGCTTTCCATCAAAACGCTCCCTGAGAGATGCCGTCGCGCTCGATACGATCGAGCAGCAATGTGGCGGCGAGCAGGTCGGCGGCGCCACCGGGCGAGGCATTCAATGTGATGAGTTGTTGATCCAGTTCGTGCAGGCGGCGACGACCGCTGAGGCTGGCGCTGCCACCGGCATCGAGCACCGCTTGTGCGCCAGCCTGCATGGCCTGCAGACCGGGCTCGCCGGCGCGGTAAAGCACGCAGGTGTCGGCCAGCTCGGTCATGATCGCCAGCAACGCATCGAGCCGGGCGTTCTGTTCGCCGTGGCCGTTGGCGCGACTTTTGTGCAGTTGCGGCAGGCCGCGTTGCAGCACGGACGGAAAGCCGAGTTGCGCTTCCTCGCGAGCACCGCGTGCGCCGTAACGCTGGGCAACTTGTGCGCCGTGGCTGAGTGGTGTCGGTGCGTAGCGGTCGTCGAGCAGTGCCAGGCGGGCGGCGCACAGGGCGATGGATTTCGGTTGCAGCGCGGCGGCCGTCACCAACAGTCCCAACGCCCAGATCGCACCGCGATGGGTGTTGACGCCGTTGGTGGTCACGAGCATGGCTTGTTCGCCCTCGCGACCGATGCGGCCGATCGCTTCGCGCAATGGCACACCGACTTCGCCGATCTCCAGCGCCGCCTCGGCCATTTCCTTGAACGCTGGCCACAAGGCCAACGCCGACGCGTGCATCAGGCCCAGGTGCAGATCGGTGTGCGCGCCATTGCCGCGACGGTCGACCAGCGCCGGTTTCGGCGACAGATCGGCTTCGTCGATCAACGCGTCCACCGCCAGATCGGCCAAGCGGTCAGCCAGGGACAGCGGTTTCGCTTGCAGGTTGAATGCGTGCATTACCAGCTCCTGAATTTGGCGGGCGGGTTGTACAGGCCGCCGGACCACTCGACCAGATCGGCGACGCTTTTCGCCGCGAGCAATTCGCGCGTGGCGTCGGTGCGGCGGATGCCGAGGTCTTCGGGCAAGGCGATCAGGCCTTCGCGGCGCATGCGTTCGGTGTCTTTCGGGTTGTGCCGCAGGCCGATGGCGGTAACCCCGGCGACTGCGGCGATCATCGCCTGGCGCTCTTCCAGCGAGCGCGCCTTGTACAGGTAGGCGATGCCTTCTTCGGTGAGCAGGTGGGTAACGTCGTCGCCGTAGATCATGATCGGCGCCAGCGGCATGCCGCTTTTCTTCGCCACCTCCACCGCGTCGAGGGTTTCGACGAAGGTCGGTTTGCCGCCCTCCTGGAAGGTCTCGACCATTTGCACCACCAGTTTCTTGCCGCGTTCGAGCATCGGTTGCGGTGCATCGGCATGGCGCATGTCCAGCCACGCTGGGGTGCCGTGACGGCGGCCGCGCGGGTCGTGGCCCATGTTCGGCGCGCCACCGAAACCGGCGAGACGGCCACGGGTCACGGTCGAAGAATGGCCGTCGCCATCGACCTGCAACGTCGCGCCGATAAACAGATCCACCGCGTATTGCCCGGCGAGTTGGCAGAACATCCGGTTGGAACGTAGCGAGCCGTCGCGGCCGGTGAAGAACACGTCCGGGCGCGCGGCGATGTAGTTTTCCATGCCCAGCTCGGTGCCGAAGCAATGCACGCTTTCGACCCAGCCGCTTTCAATCGCCGGGATCAGCGTCGGGTGCGGATTGAGCGTCCAGTTGCGGCAGATCTTGCCTTTCAGGCCAAGGGATTCGCCGTAGGTCGGCAGGATCAGTTCGATGGCGGCGGTGTTGAAACCGATGCCGTGGTTGAGCGACTGCACATTGTGTTTTTCGTAGATGCCGCGAATCGCCATCATCGCCATCAACACGTGCACAGGCTTGATGTGGCGTGGGTCGCGGGTAAACAGCGGTTCGATGTAGAAAGGCTTGTCGGCGACCACAACGAAATCGACCCATGAAGCGGGAATGTCCACGCGGGGCAGCTCGCTGACGTCGTCGACCAATTGGTTGACCTGAACGATGACGATGCCATCGCTGAACGCCGCCGGCTCAATCAGCGCCGGGGTGTCTTCGGTGCTCGGGCCGGTGTAGATGTTGCCGGCGCGGTCGGCCATGAAACCGGCCGAGAGCACAACGTTGGGGATCAGGTCCACGACGAGGCGGGCGTAGAGTTCGATGTAGGTGTGAATGGCGCCGACTTCGAGCAAGCCATCTTCGAGCAACTGGCTGATGCGCAGGCTCTGGGTGCCGGCGAAGGAGAAATCGAGCTTGCGGGCGATGCCGCGTTCGAACAGATCAAGGTGCTCGGAGCGGCCGACGCTGGGCATGATCATGTGCAGATCGTGGAGCTTGGCCGGGTCAGCCTTGGCCAGCGAACGCGAAAGGAAATCCGCCTGCTTCTGGTTGTTGCCCTCCAGCACCACACGGTCGCCGGGATGGATCAGTGCTTCGAGCGCGGCGACGATTTTGTCGCTGGGCAACACCACGCCATCGGCCAGCCCGCGCACCTTGTCGAGCCGGCGCTGCTTCTCGTCACGCCGCCGCGTCCAGCGCGAGTCGGGGGAAATTGTTGTTGTCATGCTCACTCCACGGGGTTCGCTGTCGTGGAGCCAAGTTAGGCGTGTGTGGTGAGGGCATCAATCAAGCTGGGTGGTGAATCATTACGCTGAGCGTAACGTTCAAAAGCTACCCTCACCCTAGCCCTCTCCCGGAGGGAGAGGGGACTGATTGGGGGATGCTTGGGAATGACTCTGACCTGAACCCGTTGTAGTGAATCCATAATCGACTCGGTCATTCAGGTCGATGTAGGACGCGAGACACCTCGGTCGGCTCCCTCTCCCTCTGGGAGAGGGCTGGGGTGAGGGGCTTTCAGTCGGTTGGCACCATTTTGTCCAGCACGCGGTTCACCGCCATCTCCGCCACCATGACAATCTGCGCGATGCCCTGCAGGGTCTTGCGCTGCGAGCCGTCCACCGAGGCAGCATGGTTATGTAGCATCACCATTGCCGAACCGAGGGTTTCGCAGGCGTCGGCCAGCAAGGATTCGGTGTCGGCTTCGGGGTTGGCCATGTACAGCGTGTTGGGGGTGTACGGCGGGGCCATGAAGTCAGCGCTGGGCGGGCCGAGGTAATGGTCGAGGGCGCGCTCGGCGGCTTCGTGGAATTTCCTGGAGTCGGGGGATTGGTAGGGCGATGCCGGGTCTTGGGTCGGCGGATTTGGCGTTACTTTGAACATGAGCTGTGTTCCCGTTGTTGAGCGCCAACCCCTTGGCTACTAAACGAAAGGGAGGCGACTGTACGCAGGTTAGTAGACCGGGGAACTCAGCTTAAGCCGGCGCGCCGAAGCGCCCTACGTACAGCCACCATCAAGCTCAGATGCGGACACCTGTGATGAATGCACGACCAGCTGAATTACCGCGGGCTACTAAACCCGATCACTGGGAATCAGTGACCCGATCCAAGTTACGCAGCAAGCCCTGGGCGCACAAGCCGGCGGATTCTGGTGCATGCGTAGGCAGGGGCGCAAGGATTTGTAGGCTGGTGCGGCGTAACACTGGGTGTCTTTAAACACCGGTAAGGATTGGTGTTTATTGAGCTACAGGAATTGAGGATCTACCTGTGGGATTGAGGTGATGCGACTGGCGCTTTCGCGAGCAGGCTCGCTCCCACAGAGGTCGCCCGGTGTACACACCCTGTGGGAGCGAGCCTGCTCGCGAAGAGGCCAGCCAGAACACTGAAGACTCTGGATCAATGGACCAGCCCAGCATCCACCAACAACCTCTCCAACCCCAAAAGATCCGGCACCTTCGCCACCTGCTCGCCCACCTGCACCGCCGCCTGCTCCAGCGCGCACAACGGCACATCCACGTAACTCAACTGACTGTCGAGCTTGTACGACCGAGGAATCCCCTGCACCAACAGGGCGATGAATCTCAGCTCGGGCAAGCCGCCCAGCGCATTCAGAATGACGATCCGCGCCCGTTCGCCGATGACGATTTTCTGCCCGCAGGCCGATTCGAAACTGATCAGCGGAATCTGCCGCTCGCGCCACGTTACCCGGCCCAGGTACCACGGCGGCGTGTCGAGGTCGAAGGCGCTGGCCTGGTAGTCGATCAGCTCGGCGATGGCGACATTGGGCAGGATCAGGTTGCGATCGGCCAGCGGCAGCAGCAGCCCGGTGAGCTGGCTGGTGCGCGGGTTGTGCCGGTGCTCATGCATGTTTCTTGCTCCACTGGGCGATGCTCTCCAGCAACACCGATTCCTGATACGGCTTGCCGAGGTAGTCGTTGACGCCGATGGCCATGGCGCGGTCGCGGTGTTTCTGCCCGGTGCGCGAGGTGATCATGATGATCGGCAAGTGGCGCAGGCGTTCGTCGGCGCGCACCTGGGTGGCGACTTCGAAGCCGTCCATGCGCGGCATTTCGATGTCGAGCAGCATCAGGTCGGGCGTGTGCTCTTCGAGCAGCAGCATCGCATCGACACCGTCCTTGGCGGTCAGCACGTTCATGCCGTGACGCTCGAGCAAACGGCTGGTGACCTTGCGCACCGTCACCGAGTCATCGACGACCATGATCAGCAGCGGCTTGTGCGGTTCGCTGTCGATCTCCGTGGCCGTCGGTTCCTGCGCCAGGCGCGCCTGCATCGCCCGGATCGGTGCGAGCAGATCCAGAATCAACACCACCCTGCCGTCGCCGAGAATCGTCGCCCCCGACACGCCCTGCACCGCCGCGAACTGCGCGCCGAGGCTCTTGACCACGATCTCGCGAGTGCCGGCCATGGCATCGACCAGCACCGCAACATGGCGGTCGTTGCAATGCACCAGCAGCACCGGCAACGGCAGGTTCTGCCCGAGCAGTTTCGGCCGTGGCGCAGTCTTCAACAGCTCGCCCAGGTAGCACAGTTCATAACGCTGGCCGGCGTATTGATAACTCGGCGGATCCTGACGGAAGTGCCCTTCCAGATCATTCGGCAACACGCGCACGATGCCTTCGATGGTGTTCAGCGGGATCGCATACTGATCCTCAGCGCACTGCACCATCAGCGCGCGGTTGACCGACACGGTGAACGGCAGGCGAATGCGGAAATGCACGCCCTGCCCCGGCACCGAATCGATGCTCATGCTGCCGCCGAGTTGGCGCACTTCTTCGTGGACCACGTCCATGCCGACGCCACGCCCGGAAATCTGGGTGATCTTTTCCGCCGTGGAGAAACCCGGCTGGAGAATGAACTGCAACACGTCGCGGTCGCTGATCTCGGCGTCGGGCGCCAGCAGACCGCGCTTGATCGCCTTGCGCCGCACGGCTTCCAGCGGCACACCGGCGCCGTCGTCGCGGATGTCGAAAACCATGTCGCCGCCCTCGCGGGACAGATCGAGGGTGATCTGCCCTTGCGCCGGTTTACCCGCCGCCAGCCGCACCTCGGTGGATTCCAGGCCATGGTCGACGGCATTGCGCAGCATGTGTTCCAGCGGCGCGGCCATGCGTTCGAGGACGTTGCGATCCATCTCGCCATCGGCATTGCCGACCACGAACGCGACATCCTTGCCCAGCTCTTCGGCGACCTGACGCACGATGCGTTTCAGACGCGGCACCATGCGCTCGAACGGCACCATGCGCGTACGCATCAGGCCTTCCTGCAATTCGGTGTTGATCCGCCCCTGTTGCTGCAACAGGTTCTCCGCATCGTGGTTGCGGCGGTCGAGGGTTTCCTTGAGGTCGAGCAGGTCCGAGGCGGATTCGAACAGCGCCCGCGACAGTTGCTGGAGCTGCGAATGGCGGTCCATTTCCAGCGGATCGAAATCTTCGTAACCGAGGCGTTCGCCATCGACTTGCTGGCGGCTGAGAATGCGCCCCTGGGTTTCGGTGTCGAGGCGGCGCAACTGATCGCGCATGCGCTCGATGGTGGTTTCCATCTCGTTGAGAGCAATCTGCGCATCGTTGACTTGCTGCTCGATCCGTCCACGAAAGATCGAGGTTTCCCCGGCCAGATTGACCAGTTCATCAAGCAGCTCGGACGAGACCTTGACCATGTCCGCGCCAGCATCGGCGCTCGGCGGCGCGGCCTCAGGCTTGATGACCGGAGCTGGCGCCGGCGGCGCTTCAACCTGCACCGGGTGACTGAAATTCTGGATCGCATTGATCAGCCGATCGGCCGGTGGGCACGGTTGCCCGGCGCGCACGCCATCGAGCATTTGCGCCAGCCGGTCATGGCCGCGCTGCACCAGCGCGAACAGTTCGGCGGACGGTTGCAGCGCACCGGTGGAAAGGCTTTCGTAGAGAAATTCCAGCTCATGGGCGAGGTCGCCGATCGGGCCGATTTCGACCATCCGCGCGCCACCCTTTAGGGTGTGCAGATCGCGCAGCAGGGTTTCAATTTCCTGACGGTTGCCCGGCTCGGCCTGCCAGCGCAACAGCGCGGCGCCGGAGCTTTCGATGATGTCGAAACCTTCTTCGAGGAAGATCTCCAGCAACTCCGGATCATGCCCGGCGTTGTCGTGTTCGAGCGCTGCGGGGGCAGATTCGCTGGCGGCCTGGCCCTGACGCAACTGACGGATCGCGTCGATCAGATCTTGCGCCGGGGTCAGCGCTTGATGCGCTTGCAGTTGCTCCAGCATCAGCGCCAAACGCTCATGACTGTGCTGCAACAAACCTTCGAGCGCGGCGCTGTGGCTGTAGCGTCGATCGACCAGCCCTTCGTAAAGATTTTCCAGTTCCTGGGCAAGGTCGCCGACGGCCTCGACCTCGGCCATGCGCGCGCCGCCCTTCAGCGTGTGCAAGTCGCGCTGCAATGACGACAGCGGCGCGGCGTTGTCCGGGTCCTTGAGCCAGCGCTGCAAGGCTTGCCCGGCGCTGTCGAGAATGTCCACCGCCTCTTCGAGGAAGATTTCGACGATCTCGTCGTCAGGCTCAAGGGCGGCAACCGATTGCTGCAATTGCGCGGTGGCGCTGCCCAGCTCGCGAATGTCCAGGGTGCGGCTGCCATCGCTGCGGATCAGGCCCATCGCCGCCGGGTCGAGGCCTTCGTCGAGCAGTTCCTGCAAGGCCCAAATCCGCTCCGGTTGCGCGGTGATTTCCTGGCCGGCAGCGAGTTCGTCGAGCATGTTGATCAGCGCTTCGTGGGCCAGTTGCGCTTCGTGGAAAAACCGCTCGCTGACCGCCAGGCTGCTTTCTTCCACCGCGCCATACAGGTCGAGCAAGGCTTCGCAGAGGCCATCGACCGCCTGCAGATCGGCCAGATGCGCGCCTTCGCCCAGAGTGGTCAGCTCATCGAGCAAGGCGCTGAGTTCCTGGCGCTCGCCGGGGTGCTGCTGCCAGCGCTGCAAAAGGTTTTCGGCGTCGAGGAGGATGTCCATGCCCTGGGCGAGGAAGTTGTTGATCAGTTGCGGATCGCGCTTGAGGCGCAGGCCGCTGTCAGCCCCATCGGAGCTGGCTTGCAGGCGCTCGGCGAGCAGCGCCTCGGTGCGTTTGATCAGCGACTGCGCACCTACAATCGGCGCCAGCGGATCGTGTTTGAGCTGGCGCAGGCCGACGCGGAACAGGCCCTCGGCTTCGAGCAGCAGTTCGACCTCGTCCAGATCCAGCGGCAACTGATGCGCCTTGAACTCGCGGGCCAGTTGATCCAGCGAAGCCGCCAGTTCGGCCATCGGCAATACGCCGGCCATCGAGGCACTGCCCTTGAGCGTGTGCAGCGCCCGTTGCAGTTCGTCGCTGGCCGGCAACGGCACCTGTTCGGCGGCCTGATCGAGGAAACGGTTGAGGCTGGCGAGGTGGGTTTCGGCTTCTTTGCGGAAGATTTCCAGCAGCAGCGGATCAAGCGCGGCGACGTCGTCGGTGTCTTCGGCAGCCAGCGGCTCATCGCCTTTGGCCAACGCGTGGGCGCGTGCGGCGAGTTGGTCGACATCGCTGCG
This sequence comes from Pseudomonas sp. Sample_9, assembly GCF_004307535.1. Lineage (NCBI taxonomy): Bacteria > Pseudomonadati > Pseudomonadota > Gammaproteobacteria > Pseudomonadales > Pseudomonadaceae > Pseudomonas > Pseudomonas sp. Sample_9. Next base: position 33,457 of record NZ_RAZO01000168.1, on the reverse strand, counting down.
CTGGCGTTGGCGCTGGGTGGCAAATTCGTTGATCAGCTCGGGCAGCAGCAACACCGCGTCGTCGAGCAATTGGCGCAGCACTGCGCCGGGCTCGACGCTTTGTTCGAGCACGCGATTGAGCAGGTTTTCCACCGCCCAGGCCAGCTCGCCGAGGACCAGCGCGCGGACCATGCGCCCGCTGCCCTTCAAGGTGTGAAAGGCCCGGCGCAGTTCGGTCAGCGCGGCGCGGTCCTGGGGATTGGCGGTCCAGCGCGGCAGGTATTCGTGGAGGACCGCGAGGACTTCGTCGGTCTCTTCGAGGAACACTTCGCGCAGCTCATCGTCTACCGGTTCTTCATCGGCCGGCGGCGGCATCAGGCTGTCGGGGCTGTTGCGCGCCGGCGGGTTGAGCGCCGACACCGGGCTGGCGAGCACTTCGGCCAGCGACTGCACGACGTCAGGGTCGTCGAGCGCTTGCAGATCCTGCATCACCTGCGCTTCGCTGGGGCTGAGCACCTCATCGAGCACCGGCACCTGCGGTTCACCGGGCTGCTCGTTGGGAAAGAAGCCGAGGCTGGCGAGGCTGTTCTGCGCTACATCCAGCAAATGCTCGGCCGGTGCCTGCGGATCATCGCTCAGGCGTTCGAGGTAATACTCCAGGCTGCTGATCACATCGGCCAGATGATCGAGTTGTTCCCAGCCCGGTTCGTGGGCATCGAGCATCAAGTGCTCGCGAATGAAACCGTTGCAGGCCTCGACCAGACTCGCTGCGCGGGCCAGCGGAATCATCGCCAGCGCGCCGCGCACCTGTGTCAGCAGCTCGGGCAGCGATTGCAGATGCTGGCGGTCCCAATCGGCGTCGATGTAATCGACGATCATGTCCTTGGCCTGTTGCAGGCAGATGCGCGCTTCCTTGATCACGATCTGATGGATCTGCGTCAGGTCGGTGGTCGGCAGGCGCGTGTCGTCGGCGCTTTGCGTCTCCACCGTGCCGACCATGCCGGCCAGCGTCGCTTCGACGTAGAGCAAGGCCCCGGCGACGTCCATGAGAATGGCGTCGTTCGGTTCGCGCTGGCCCTGAGCGAGGCTGAGCACCACCGCCAGTTGGTCGATGATGACCTTGCGCGGCTGGCCGAAACCCAGCACCGCGAGGGTGTCGGCAATCTGTCGCAGCGGCGCGAGCAGGCTGTCCAGATCCGAGGCGTGCTGGCGGTCGCTGCGCACGAACAGATCGAGGCGCTCCTTGACCCGCACCAGCTCTTCGCACAGCGCTGCCAGCACCGAGCGCATGGCATCGCGGTCGGGGCCGGCGAGGCGCGCGCGTTCTTCATCGACCATCGCGCTGTCGGGCAACGCGTCGTCCAGGGAGTAGCGATCTTTCATGGTCAGCATCTGCCCGGTGGGATGTTCGGCTTTGGCAATATAGAACAACAGACTTTTCAGCAGCTCGGCCGGCGCCGGCTGGTTGAGCCCGACGATGCCCTGCTCGAGCAGGCGCTTGAGCTCTTGGTCGGCGTCCTTGAACAGGCTGCGCAGCGCCGGACTGTTGGCGATGACGCCCTCGCGCATGCCCTCGATCAATGCTGAGGCGATTTGCCACAAAGGGCTCAACGGCGCATCGCCGCTCAGCGCTTCGAGACGGCTGAAGACTTTGGCCAGATAGCCAAGGTGCGTCTGGTCGTCCTGTTCGCGCAGCAGCCCGACCAGAGCCATTTGCAGCATCTGCCGCAGTTTGCGCAGCACGTTCGGCAGATCGGGCGGTTCCAGGGCGGCGAGTGCCGCGGCGCCGAGCGGCGCCAGCTCGGGCAGCGGCGGGCTGAACAGGCTGGTTTCCGCCAACAGGCTTTCACCACGGGCGCTGCGCAGGTCGTTGATCAGCGGCAGCACCACCAACGGCAGGTCACGACGGGCGCTCTGCACACGGTCGAGGTAAAGCGGCAGTTGCCCCAGGGCTTGCAGCATCAGGTGCAGGGCTTCGTCGCGGTGCGGTACACGATCATGTTGCAGGGCTTCGACCAAGTGCTCCATTTCTTCGGCCAGTAACGCTGCGCCGTAGAACTCGACCATTTGCAGACTGCCGTGGACCTGATGAATGTCGGCCAGGCATTCGTCCAGCCCGGGGAAGGCCTGCGGATCGTCGAGCACGGCTTCGATCGCCTGATGCGCCAGCTTCAGCGTTTCGGCAATTTCGCCCTTGACCCATTCCAGGGCCACGTAGTCGTGCCGATCACCCATAACCACTCCACTCACGCTTTATCTGTCGCCGCCGGCAAGGTGAAACCGGACACCGAACGACGCAACTGACTGGCCATTTTCGCCAGATTGCCGATGCTCTCGGCGGTGGCCGTGGACCCCGACGAGGTCTGCGAGGTGATCTGCTGGATCACGTTCATCGTCAGCGAGATTTGCCCGGCCGAAGAGGTCTGCTGCTGCGCCGCGTTGGAAATGCTCTGGATCAGCGCCGCAAGGGTCTTGGAGACGCCTTCGATTTCTTCCAGGGCCACACCGGCATCCTGCGCCAGTCGCGCGCCGCGCACCACTTCGGTGGTGGTCTGCTCCATGGAAATCACCGCTTCGTTGGTGTCGGCCTGAATCGCCCGCACCAGGGTTTCGATCTGCCGGGTCGCGGCGGACGAACGCTCGGCCAGCCGCTGCACTTCGTCGGCAACCACGGCAAAACCGCGCCCGGCGTCCCCGGCCATCGATGCCTGGATCGCTGCGTTGAGGGCGAGAATGTTGGTCTGGTCGGCGATGTCGTCGATCAGGCTGACGATGTCGCCGATTTCCTGGGACGACTCGCCGAGGCGCTTGATGCGCTTGGCGGTGTCCTGAATCTGTTCGCGGATGTTGTCCATGCCGTGGATGGTGTTGTGCACCACCTCGTTGCCCTTGTTGGCGATTTCCACGGAACGCTCGGCCACCGCCGACGATTCGGCAGCGTTGGCCGAGACCTGATCGATGGACTCGGCCATGTCGCTGATGGCTGTCGAGGCTTCGGAAATCTGCTGCGCCTGTTGCTCCGAGGCCTGGGCCAGATGCATGGCGGTGGCCTGGGTTTCCTGCACGGCGGCGGCAACCTGGCCGGCGGTGAGGTTGATGGTCGCCACCAGATCGCGCAATTGGTCGACGGAATAGTTGATCGAGTCGGCAATGGTGCCGGTGAAGTCTTCGGTCACCGAAGCGGTCACGGTGAGGTCGCCATCGGCAAGGTCTTCGATTTCGTCGAGCAGGCGCATGATCGCGTTCTGGTTGCGCTCGTTCTTCTCGGCGGTTTCGCGCAACTGGCGATTGGTTTCCCGCACCATCACCAGACCGATGAGGATGATCGAGGCCAGCGCCAGCAAGCCCAGCACGTAGCCGCCAATGGTGTCGGTGTTGCGCCCGCCGGCCAAGTGTTCGAAACCGGTGGCCAGATGCGAGGCTTCCTCGAGCAGGGTTTGCGACAGGGTGAAGATGTTGCTCGCCGATTCGCGCACCTTGAACAGCTCTGGCGAAGTTTCGAGGATTTCGTCCACGGAGCCGGAAACGAACTGGAACAGCTCGGAGATTTCGCTCAAACGCGCACGGGCGTCGCGGTCTTCGACCTGGCTGATTTTCAGCGCCGGGTTGCCCTGCAACATGCCGTTGAGCACCAGACCGAAACGCGCGGCATCGCGGCCAAAGGCATCGGCGGCCTGCTGCGAGTTTTCGTCACCGGCGAGCACGGTGTTAACCGCACCGAGGATGCGTTCGGCGAGCAACGATTGCCGTTGCGCCATCGCTACCTGCGCCGCGGGAGCGCCACGCTGGAGGAGGATTTCCACGACTTTTTCGTATTCGATCTGCAACTGCGGCACGGTTTCGGCCAGCGTCGCGGCGACCTGATGCAGCGACAGCACGGTCTGTTCGCTGGTGAGGATCGCGTCGGTGTTTTTCAGCAGGCGTTCCCAGTCCATCTGCACCGCGCGCATTTCCGGGCGCACGGCGACGGGTGCCGGTGGCAGGCCGGTGTTCGGGTCACCCTTTTTCAGGTAACCCCAGCGCTGGGCAAAATCGTTGCGCGCATCACTAAGCAGTTTGAAGGCGGCCGCCTTGCCCGCCGCCGCTTCGGTGGCGTTCTTGGCGATGCGTTGCGAGAGCACGCGCAGTTCGCCGGCATGGCCGATGTACTGCTTGTCGTAGTTCGCCTGGGTGTTGAGGTACGCGAAGTTGGCGAACAGCAGCATGATGAACACGATCAGTGCGATAAACAGCACGATGATCTGCGCGCGACTGCGCGATGCTTCTGCCGACTTGCCTGTTTTTGCTTTTGTCATCGGTCCTCGCCTTAGAAACTCGCCATGGCCTCTTGTGGGAGCGAGCCTGCTCGCGAAGGCGGTGGGTCAGCCAGCATCAGTGTGCAGGGCAGACCGCATTCGCGAGCAGGCTCGCTCCCACAGGGATGGTATTCAACCAATCAGATTGCGACACCCATGAACACCGGGGATCTGGCCAGTGCAAACAGGCTGAACACCCGCCAGTTCTGTTCACGGCGGAAATAGCCTTTGACGAATTCGGCCTTGGAGCCCTGGCGCTTGCTGATCGACAGCGGCTCGAAACTGCCTTGCTCGAAATGCTGCAAACCGATCACCTCGTCGACCATCACCCCGGCGAACACGTCTTCATGTTCCACCACCAATACCCGCCGTTGTTTGCGCAGCGGCGACAGCTCATGGCCGAAGAACCCGCACAGGTCCATGATCGGCAGCAGCCGCCCGCGCAGGTTTGCCACCCCCTTGACCCACGGCTTGACCCCGGGCAACTGGGTGAAGCGCGGCTCATGCAAAACTTCGCTGACTTCGCCCATCGGCGCCACATACCAATGCTCGCCGAGGCGAAAGCCGATGCCGCTCCAGCGATCCGGGCGCGCCGCTTGCGACGGCAGGTCGGCTGCCAGCAGGCGGCAGCGCTGGTCGATCTGCCAGAGCAGTTCGAACGCGGTCAGCGATTCGTTCATGATCGCGCGATCAGCCTTTGAGGACGTTGTTCAGGGTCTTGATCAGGGTGTCTTCGTCGACCGGTTTGGTCAGGTAATCCTTGGCGCCCTGGCGGGTGCCCCAGACTTTGTCGGTCTCCTGATCCTTGGTGGTGATGATGATCACCGGGATGTGCGCGGTATCGGCATCCTTGGTCAACTGGCGGGTCGCCTGAAAACCGTTGAGGCCGGGCATGACGATGTCCATCAGCACCGCGTCGGGTTTTTCCTGACGGGCCAGGGCCACGCCGTCGGCGCCGTTCTCGGCCTTGAGCACTTCATGGCCGTGCTTTTCGAGCATGCCGGTGAGTTTGTACATTTCAGTCGGCGAATCATCGACGATCAGGATACGTGCCATGGTCTTCCCCATTTTTCTGGTCGACTGCCGGCCCGCTGGCCGAGCGTCACTGTGCGTGTCTTACTGCGGCAAAACGGCGGCGAAGCCCGGAACATGGGCCTGGATCGCGTTGAGCAGTTCTTCTTTGCTGAACGGTTTGGTCAGAAATTGATCAGAACCGACAATCCGCCCCTTGGCCTTGTCGAACAGACCGTCCCTGGACGACAGCATGATCACCGGCGTCGCCTTGAAGGCGCTGTTGTTCTTGATCAGGGCGCAGGTCTGATAACCGTCCAGACGCGGCATCATGATGTCGACAAAGATGATCCCGGGATGGTGGTCGGCAATCTTGGCCAGCGCATCGAAACCGTCGATTGCGGTGATCACTTCGCAACCGACATTCTTCAACAATGTTTCGGCGGTGCGGCGAATCGTTTTCGAGTCGTCGATCACCATGACCTTCAAGGCGCTGGACTGCTGTTCCATAAGAGGGTTCTACCGTCGCCTTTGCGAATCAAATTGTCCGTTTTGCTGTGAATAATGGCCTGAAACCCTTGAAACCCATGGGGCGGCGCGATCTGCCAGCCTTTTTAGCACAGTCTCCAGATGCAATCTATCGACGGGTTTTTCCTTGACCCGAAACCCGCCCGGCGCCACTCTGGCGGCACTTTTTCAATACCGATCCGGTAGCCAAATTTCGAGGAAAACCCAATGAGCGTTCGCGTCGGGATTGTCATGGACCCTATCGCCAGCATCTCCTATAAAAAGGATAGCTCGCTGGCCATGCTGCTGGCCGCGCAGAAGCGTGGCTGGGAACTGTTCTACATGGAACAGAAAGACCTGTATCAGGCCGAAGGCCAGGCGCGGGCGCGGATGAGTCCGCTGAAAGTCTTCGCCAACCCGGAAAAATGGTTCGAACTGGACGCCGAGCAGGACAACCTGCTGAGCGATCTGGACGTGATCCTGATGCGCAAGGATCCGCCGTTCGACATGGAATTCGTCTATTCCACTTATCTGCTGGAACAGGCCGAAGCCGCCGGCGTGCTGGTGGTGAACAAGCCGCAGAGCCTGCGCGACTGCAATGAAAAGCTGTTCGCTACGCTGTTTCCGCAGTGCACGCCGCCGACCATCGTCAGCCGCCGCCCGGACGTATTGCGTCAGTTCGCCGACCATCACGGTGACGTGATCCTCAAGCCGCTGGACGGCATGGGCGGTTCGTCGATCTTCCGCCATACCGCCGGCCACCCGAACCTCTCGGTGATCCTCGAAACCCTGACCCTGCACGGCAAGCAGCAGATCATGATTCAGGGCTACCTGCCGGCGATCGTCGATGGCGACAAGCGCATCCTGATGATCGATGGCGAGCCGGTGGATTACTGCCTGGCGCGGATCCCGGCCATGGGCGAAACCCGTGGCAACCTCGCCGCCGGTGGCCGTGGCGAAGCGCGTCCGCTGACCGAGAAGGATCGCTGGATCGCCGCCCAGGTCGGCCCGACCCTGCGCGAGAAAGGCCTGCTGTTCGTCGGCCTCGACGTGATCGGCGAGCACCTGACCGAAATCAATGTCACCAGCCCGACTTGCATCCGCGAAATCGACAATGCGTTCGGCACCGACATCGGCGGGATGCTGATGGATGCTATCGAAAAGCAGCTGCAAGCTTCGAGCCGCAAGCCACAAGCTTGAAGCCGCCCGCGTCAGCTTGAAGCTTGAAGCTTGAAGCTGCCCCTATGCAGCTTGTCGCTTGAAGCTCGTCGCTTGCAGCTAAAAACCAACATTGCGTTATCATGCCGAGCCCAAAAAAACGCGATGTTGGTTTTCTACGATGACTCTGCCGTCCGATCTGCCCGCTGAACTCGCCCATCGTGGCGTGCGCCCGGCCGATCGCCTCGGTTTTACCCTGTTTCTGGCGGCGCTGATTCATTTGGCGCTGCTGCTCGGCGTCGGCTTCACCATGGTCGAGCCGCAGCAGATCAGCAAAACCCTGGAAATCACCCTGGCCACCTTCAAGGCCGAGAAAAAGCCGGAAAAGGCGGATTTTCTCGCCCAGGAAAACCAGGAAGGCAGCGGCACGCTGGACAAGAAGGCCCTGCCCAAGACCACCGAAGTCGCGCCGTTCCAGGACAATCAGGTCAAAAAGGTCACCCCGCCGCCCGCCGCCAAGCCAGTGGTGCAGGAAGCCGCACCCAAGGCAGCGGTGACCACCGTCGCGCCGAAACCGAAAAAGGCGCCGACCAAGAAAGAAGAAAGCAAAACCGAAGTCAAACCGACCGTCGACGCGCCGGTGTTCGACAGCTCGCAGCTGTCCAGCGACATCGCCAGCCTCGAGGCGGAGCTGGCCAAGGAACAACAGCTGTACGCCAAGCGCCCGCGCATCCACCGCTTGAGCGCGGCCTCGACCATGCGTGACAAGGGCGCCTGGTACAAGGACGACTGGCGCAAGAAGGTCGAACGCATCGGCAACCTCAACTACCCCGAAGAAGCCCGACGCAAGCAGATCTACGGCAATTTGCGCCTGATGGTCTCGATCAACCGCGACGGCTCGCTGTATGAAGTGCTGGTGCTGGAATCCTCCGGCCAGCCGCTGCTCGATCAGGCGGCGCAGCGCATCGTCCGCCTGGCCGCGCCGTTTGCACCGTTTACCGGCGATCTGTCGGACATCGACCGCCTGGAAATCATCCGCACCTGGAAATTTGCCAGGGGCGACAAGCTCTCCAGCAATTAAAGACCCTGCAAACCCTGTGGGAGCGAGCCTGCTCGCGAATGCGGTGTGTCATTCAATATTAATGTGACTGGTCCACCGCATTCGCGAGCAGGCTCGCTCCCACCTTGGATCGGTGTGTTGCTTACATCTCCAGCTTGTCAGTTCGCCCCTCGAACGCCACACTAGCGCTCATGAAAAACGTCAGCCCCAGCTACCTCAAGCATCACTTCCTGATCGCCATGCCACACATGGCCGACCCGAACTTTGCCCACACCTTGACCTACATCGTCGAGCACACGGCCAATGGCGCGATGGGGCTGGTGGTCAACAGGCCGCAAGATTTGAACCTGGCCGACATCCTCGAACAGCTGCGCCCGGACATCGAGCCGCCGGCGCGTTGCCAGGATGTGCCGATCTTCATCGGCGGGCCGGTGCAGACCGATCGCGGTTTCGTCCTGCACCCGGCGGGCCAGACCTTCCAGGCCACGGCGCAGCTGGACGGCGACCTGGCCCTGTCGACTTCGCAGGATGTGCTGTTCGCCATCGCTGACGGCGTCGGCCCCGCGCAAAGCCTGATCACCCTCGGTTACGCCGGATGGGAAGCCGGGCAACTGGAAGCCGAACTGGCCGACAACGCCTGGCTGACCTGCCCGTTCAACGCCGACATCCTCTTCAACACTCGCAGCGAATTGCGTCTGGAAGCGGCAGCGCGGCACCTGGGCATCGACCTGAATCTGCTCACCAGCCAGGCGGGTCACGCCTGATGGCCCTGCGCCTGATTCTCGGCTTCGACTACGGCACCAAACAGATCGGCGTCGCGGTCGGCCAGGTCATCACCGGCCAGGCCCGCGAGCTGTGCACCCTCAAAGCACAGAATGGCGTGCCGAACTGGGATCAGGTCGAAGCGCTGATAAAAGAATGGAAACCCGACGCCGTGGTGGTCGGCCTGCCGCTGAACATGGACGGCACGCCCAGCGAGATGTGCGTACGCGCGGAGAAATTCGCCCGCCGCCTCAACGGCCGCTACAACCTGCCCTTCTATACCCACGACGAACGCCTGACCACTTTCGAAGCCAAGGGCGAGCGACTGGTGCGTGGCGGGCAGAAAGGCAGTTACCGCGACAACCCGGTGGACGCCATCGCCGCCGCCCTGCTGCTGCAGGGCTGGCTCGATGAAAACACTGCATTGTTTGAATCCTGACAAGCGCTTCGGCGCTTTTCTTTTGGTTATAAACCGAGCTTCGTCCGGCAGGACGCAGCGCGGAATCACGAAGGAGCAACCATGAGCCTGCCCAATCCCGCCGATCTGATCAGCCAGATGGCGACCCGCCTCAAGGCGCACCTTGCCCAGCGTGACATCAGCGAACCGCGTTACATCGGCATCCGCACCGGCGGCATCTGGGTCGCGCAGGCGCTGCTCAAGGAACTGGCCAGCGATGCGCCACTGGGCACGCTGGATGTGTCCTTCTACCGCGACGACTTCAGCCAGAACGGCCTGCACCCGCAAGTGCGCCCGTCCGCCCTGCCCTTCGAGATCGAAGGCCAGCATCTGGTGCTGATCGACGACGTGCTGATGAGCGGTCGGACCATCCGCGCCGCCATGAATGAATTGTTCGATTACGGCCGCCCGGCCAGCGTCACCCTGGTCTGCCTGCTGGACCTGGACGCCGGCGAGCTGCCGATCCGCCCGAACGTGGTCGGCGCCACCCTGACCCTGGCCGGCAACCAGCGGGTCAAGTTGTCCGGCCCCGAGCCGCTGACGCTCGAACTGCAAGACGTCACCCTTTAATCCGCCCTATTGAGAGTCCCCCTCGCGATGACGCCTCTAGATACCAAGCGCCCGCTGCAGCTCAATGATCAGGGCCAGCTGCGCCACTTCCTCTCGCTCGACGGCCTGCGCCGTGAGTTGCTGACGGAAATCCTCGACACTGCCGACTCGTTCCTTGAAGTCGGCGCCCGGGCGGTGAAGAAAGTCCCGCTGCTGCGCGGCAAGACCGTGTGCAACGTGTTCTTCGAGAACTCCACGCGCACCCGCACCACGTTTGAACTGGCGGCCCAACGGTTGTCGGCAGACGTGATCACCCTGAACGTGTCGACATCGTCGGCGAGCAAGGGCGAAACGCTGCTCGATACCCTGCGCAACCTTGAAGCGATGGCCGCCGACATGTTCGTCGTGCGCCACGGCGACTCGGGCGCGGCGCACTTCATCGCCGAGCATGTCTGCCCGCAAGTGGCGATCATCAACGGCGGCGACGGCCGGCATGCGCACCCGACCCAGGGCATGCTCGACATGCTCACCATCCGTCGGCACAAGGGCGGTTTCGAAAACCTTTCGGTCGCCATCGTCGGCGACATCCTGCATTCGCGGGTGGCGCGCTCGAACATGCTCGCGCTGAAAACCCTTGGCTGCCAGGACATCCGCGTGATCGCGCCGAAAACCCTGCTGCCGATCGGCATCGAGCAATACGGCGTCAAGGTCTACACCGACATGGCCGAAGGCCTGAAAGACGTCGACGTGGTGATCATGCTGCGTCTGCAACGTGAGCGCATGACCGGCGGCCTGCTGCCCAGCGAAGGCGAGTTCTATCGCCTGTTCGGCCTGACCACCGCACGTCTGGCCGGAGCCAAACCCGATTGCATCGTCATGCACCCGGGGCCGATCAACCGTGGTGTGGAGATCGAGTCGGCGGTGGCCGACGGCCCGCACTCGGTGATCCTCAATCAAGTGACCTACGGTATCGCGATTCGTATGGCTGTGCTGTCCATGGCCATGAGCGGGCAGACTGCGCAACGTCAATTCGAGCAGGAGAACGCCCAGTGAAGCTCAGCATTCTCGGCGCACGCGTCATCGATCCCAGCAGCGGCCTGGATCAAATCACCGACATCCACGTTGAAGCCTGCAAGATCGTCGCCCTCGGCGCCGCGCCGGCCGGTTTCAGCGCAGTGGAAACCATTGATGCCCAAGGTCTGGTCGCCGCGCCTGGCCTGGTCGATCTCAACGTTGCCCTGCGCGAGCCGGGCTACAGCCGCAAAGGCTCGATCGTCAGCGAAACCCGCGCCGCCGCTGCCGGTGGCGTGACCAGCCTGTGCTGCCCGCCGAAGACCAAACCGGTGCTCGACACATCCGCCGTGGCCGAACTGATCCTCGACCGCGCCCGCGAGGCGGGCAACACCAAAGTGTTCCCGATTGGCGCGCTGAGCAAAGGCCTCGACGGCGAACAACTGGCCGAACTGGTCGCGCTGCGCGACGCCGGTTGCGTGGCGTTCGGCAACGGTCTGGAGAGCTTCCGCAACAGCCGCACCCTGTGCCGGGCGCTGGAATACGCGGCGACTTTCGACCTGACAGTGATCTTCAACTCGCAGGATCACGATCTGGCCGAGGGCGGTCTCGCCCACGAAGGCGCGGTCGCCAGTTTCCTCGGCCTGCCGGGCATCCCGGAAACCGCCGAAACCGTGGCGCTGGCTCGCGATCTGCTGCTGGTCGAGCAGACCGGCGTGCGTGCGCATTTCAGCCAGCTGACCAGTGCACGGGGTGTGGCGCTGATTGCTCAGGCGCAGGCCCGTGGCTTGAAGGTAACGGCGGATGTTGCGTTGTATCAGCTGATCCTGACTGACGAAGCGCTGATCGACTTCAACAGCCTTTATCACGTGCAACCACCGCTGCGCACCCGTGCCGACCGCGATGGTCTGCGTGAAGCGGTGAAATCCGGGGTGGTCTCGGCCATCTCCAGCCATCACCAGCCCCACGAGCGTGACGCCAAACTGGCACCGTTCGGCGCCACCGAGCCGGGCATCAGCAGTGTTGAGTTGCTGCTGCCGCTGGCGATGACGCTGGTCGAGGATGGTTTGCTCGACTTGCCGACGCTGTTGGCGCGTCTGAGCGCAGGCCCGGCTGGAGCGCTGCGCCTGCCGGCGGGCAAACTGGCGGTGGGCGGTGCGGCGGATATCGTGCTGTTCGATCCGAAGTCTTCGACGGTGGCCGGTGAACACTGGCTGTCGAAGGGCGAGAACTGCCCGTTCATCGGGCACAGTCTGCCGGGTGTGGTGCGCTACACGCTGGTGGATGGGCGGATTACTCACCAGGCATGACTTGCTGCTGAGGGAGATTGTGGCGAGGGGATTTATCCCCGTTCGGCTGCGTAGCAGTCGCGAAGCCATTGCACGCGGTGGAACAAATCCACCGCGTTCTCGGATTCAGGACCGCTTCGCGGCCCAACGGGGATAAATCCCCTCGCCACTACTTACTGGAAGGCGCCGCGATTCTGCGCGTTGCGCACCGACACCTGATCGTTCAGGGTCCAGAAGTCATACAGCACGCCAATAAAGAACAACCCGCCGGTCAGCAGATACAGCAGGCCGCTGATCCATTTGCCCTGATACATCCGGTGTACGCCGAACACACCGAGGAAAGTCAGCAGAATCCACGCGACGTTGTACTCGATCGGCCCGGCAGCAAAGCGCAAATCCGCTTCGCGATCCATCGCCGGGATCAGAAACAGGTCGATCAGCCAGCCAATCCCCAGCAAACCGAAGGTGAAGAACCAGATCGTCCCGGTCACCGGTTTGCCGTAATAAAAGCGGTGCGCGCCAGTGAATCCGAAAATCCACAGCAGGTAGCCGATGACTTTGCTGTGAGTGTCTTTTTCTTTCACGCGGGGGAGCTGATAGCTGTTCATTAAGACCTCATTGCACTCGATAGATAAATATTCTTCATTTCTTTGTGACTTTTTTACAGGTGGCCGACGTATGGCAAATGTTACCGTTGCTAGCGCGAAACCCTTGTAGAACCTGACTTCTGTCGGACAATTGCGTACTTTTTGAGCGTTTTTGGTTCCGTAGCCGGCGGAATGAATCGATGAACGGCCTCGGAACGGCAAAAAAAGCTGTTATAAAGTTGCGCGCTATCACTTATGAGCCACGCCTAATGCGACCATTTTTCAAGACATGGCTGACTATTTGCCTATTAATGCCACTGGCCGCCCACGCCACCAATCGTGAGCAACGTCTTCCCAACGTCAACGGCTTCACCCCTAAATCCCATGCTTCGGCTCCATCGAGCAAAAGCAGCAAGAGCAAGACCACCACGCTGAGCAGCAAGAGCCGCAGCAAGCTGGTGCCACCGATGGCGAGCAAGGAAAGCAGCAATGTGCTGAGCCGTGCGGTAAACGTCCTCGGTACACCTTATCGTTGGGGCGGCAGCAGCCCAAGTAAAGGCTTCGATTGCAGCGGTCTGGTGAAATACGCGTTCAACGACGCTACGTTCGACCTGCCACGCACCTCCAACGCCATGGCCAGCGGTCACGGCGAGAAAGTCGAGCGCAAGGATCTGAAGCCGGGCGATCTGATTTTCTTCAACATCAAGAGCCGTCGGGTCAATCACGTTGCCATCTACCTGGGCAACGACCGCTTCATCCACGCCCCGCGCCGGGGCAAAGCGGTGAGCATCGACACGCTGAACAAGCCGTACTGGGAAAAGCATTACGTCGTCGCCAAGCGCGTATTGCCGAAAGAGCAACAGCAGCTGCGTGTAGTGCAGCGTTAAAGATCAAAAGATCGCAGCCTTCGGCAGCTCCTACATTGGGATCAGCGTTTCCCTGTAGGAGCTGCCGAAGGCTGCGATCTTTTGCTTTTGGTGGTTAAAAATTATCCGGCGTACGCGCTTTCTCGCGAGCATGCTCGCGGCTGATCAAGCCCTTGGTCACCAGATCCTTCAGGCACATATCGAGTGTCTGCATCCCCAACGACCCACCGGTCTGAATCGCTGAATACATCTGCGCCACCTTGTCCTCGCGAATGAGATTACGGATCGCTGACGTACCGAGCATGATTTCATGCGCCGCCACCCGCCCGCCGCCGATCTTCTTGATCAACGTCTGCGACACCACCGCCAGCAACGACTCCGACAGCATCGAACGCACCATCGACTTCTCGTCGCCGGGAAACACGTCGACCACGCGGTCGATGGTCTTCGCCGCCGAGGTCGTGTGCAGGGTGCCGAATACCAGATGCCCGGTCTCGGCGGCGGTCAGCGCCAAGCGAATGGTTTCCAGATCACGCATCTCGCCAACCAGAATCACGTCCGGGTCTTCACGCAGGGCCGAGCGCAGTGCGGTGGCGAAGCTGCGGGTATCGCGATGAACTTCGCGCTGATTGATCAGGCATTTGCGCGATTCATGGACGAACTCGATGGGGTCCTCAATGGTGAGGATGTGGTGATGGCGATGGGTGTTGAGGTAATCGATCATCGCCGCCAGCGTGGTGGATTTGCCGGAGCCGGTCGGCCCGGTGACCAGCACCAGCCCGCGCGGCGCGTCGGTGATCTTGCGGAAAACATCGCCCATGGCGAGGTCTTCCATGCTCAGCACTTTCGACGGAATAGTGCGGAACACGGCGCCGGCACCACGATTCTGGTTAAAGGCGTTGACCCGAAAGCGCGCCACGCCGGGTACATCGAAGGAAAAATCCGTTTCCAGATTTTTCTCGAATTCGATGCGCTGGGTGTCGTTCATGATGTCGTAGATCAGATCGTGCACTTGCTTGTGATCCAGCGCCGGCAGATTGATCCGTCGCACGTCGCCATCGACGCGAATCATCGGCGGCAGGCCGGCCGACAGGTGCAGGTCGGAAGCGCCCTGTTTGGCGCTGAAGGCCAGCAGTTCAGTGATATCCATAGCGTCCCTCAATTCCAGTAGAATGCCGCGAACCTACAGACCGCCGGCGCCTCTTGATGTCCACGATAGCAGACAACATCCTTCAGGTTAGTTCGCGCATCCAGGCAGCGGCCAAAGCTGCGCACCGCGACGAAAACAGCATCCATTTGCTCGCCGTGAGCAAGACCAAACCCGCCCAGGCCCTGCGTGAAGCCTATGCCGCCGGCCTGCGCGACTTCGGCGAGAACTACTTGCAGGAAGCCTTGGGCAAACAGCTGGAGCTGGCCGACCTGCCCTTGATCTGGCACTTCATCGGCCCCATTCAATCGAACAAGACTCGCGCGATTGCCGAGCATTTCGACTGGGTGCACTCCGTGGATCGTCTGAAAATTGCCCAACGCCTGTCCGAACAACGCCCGGCCGAACTGCCGCCCCTGAACATCTGCATTCAGGTCAATGTCAGTGGCGAGGCGAGCAAATCCGGTTGCACGCCGGCCGATCTGCCAGCGCTGGCCGAGGCCATCAGCGCGCTGCCACGCTTGAAACTGCGCGGACTGATGGCGATTCCCGAGCCGACCGAAGAGCGCGCCGAACAGGACGCTGCCTTCGCCGCCGTGCAGGCATTGCAGGCGAGCCTCGCTCTGCCGCTCGACACACTGTCCATGGGCATGAGCCACGACCTCGAGTCGGCCATCGCCCAAGGTGCCACCTGGGTGCGGATCGGTACCGCGCTGTTTGGCGCCAGAGATTATTCCCAGTCTTGAACGTTTCCAGATAAGGACCACACATGAGCAACACACGTATTGCGTTTATCGGTGCGGGCAACATGGCGGCCAGTCTGATTGGCGGCTTGCGCGCCAAAGGTCTGGAAGCGGCGCAGATCCGCGCCAGCGATCCGGGCGAAGACACCCGTGCCAAGGTCAGCGCCGAACACGGCATCGAAACATTCGCTGACAACGCCCAGGCCATCGACGGCGTCGATGTCATCGTCCTGGCGGTCAAGCCACAGGCGATGAAAGCCGTGTGCGAGGCAATCCGCCCGAGCCTCAAGCCTAATCAACTGGTGGTGTCGATCGCCGCTGGCATCACCTGCGCGAGCATGACCGCGTGGCTCGGCGAACAGCCGATCGTGCGCTGCATGCCCAATACTCCAGCGCTGCTGCGTCAGGGTGTCAGCGGTCTGTACGCGACCAGCGAAGTGAGCGCCGAGCAGCGCCAGCAAGCCGAAGAGCTGCTGTCCGCCGTCGGCATCGCCCTGTGGCTGGAAGAAGAACAGCAACTGGACGCAGTCACCGCAGTGTCCGGCTCCGGCCCGGCGTATTTTTTCCTGCTGATCGAAGCGATGACCGCCGCCGGCGTCAAACTGGGCCTGCCGAAAGCAATCGCGGAGCAACTGACCGTGCAGACCGCCTTGGGCGCCGCGTACATGGCGGTGTCCAGCGATGTCGACGCCGCCGAATTGCGTCGCCGCGTGACCTCGCCGAACGGCACCACGGAAGCTGCGATCAAATCATTCCAGGCTGGCGGCTTCGAAGCGCTGGTTGAAACCGCACTCGGCGCCGCCGCGCACCGCTCGGCCGAAATGGCCGAACAACTGGGCAAATAAGGAGCCTTACATGATCGGATTGAACACCGCAGCGGTTTACGTGCTGCAAACCCTCGGCAGCCTGTACCTGCTGATCGTGCTGCTGCGCTTCGTCCTGCAACTGGTGCGGGCGAACTTCTACAACCCGCTGTGCCAGTTCGTGGTCAAGGCCACCCAGCCGCTGCTCAAGCCTTTGCGCCGGATCATCCCGAGCCTGTTCGGCCTCGACATGTCGTCGCTGGTACTGGCGATTCTGGTGCAACTGCTGCTGATGGCGCTGACCCTGCTGCTGACCTACGGCACCACCGGCAACCCGCTGCAACTGGTGATCTGGTCGCTGATCGGCGTCACCGCGCTGTTCCTGAAGATCTTCTTCTTCGCCCTGATCATCAGCGTGATCCTGTCGTGGGTCGCACCGGGCAGCCACAATCCGGGCGCTGAACTGGTCAACCAGATCTGCGAACCGGCGCTGGCACCGTTCCGTCGTTTCCTGCCGAACCTCGGCGGCCTGGACCTGTCGCCGATCTTCGCCTTCCTTGCGCTGAAATTGATCGACATGCTGGTGATCAACAATCTGGCGGCGATGACGATGATGCCGGAGATTCTGCGTTTGCTGATGTAACCGAGTGCGTTCGGTCTGACTGACCGAGTCGCCTTTTTCGCGAGCAGGCTCGCTCCCACATTGGAATGCATTTCAACTGTGGGAGCGAGCCTGCTCGCGAATGGCTGCACCTCGATTCGAAGCGAAAACGCCGGACCTGATCGTTGCTTGCCGCTAACCCCCCCGGTCTTTAGACTTACGCCTCATTTCAACGAGAGCAGGGTCGATGCCAACTGCCTTTCCCGCCGATTCTGTTGGTCTGGTAACGCCGCAAACCGCGCATTTCAGCGAACCGCTGGCGCTGGCCTGTGGGCGTTCGCTGGCCGCCTATGACCTCATCTACGAAACCTACGGCACGCTGAACGCCCAGGCGAGCAACGCCGTGCTGATCTGCCACGCGCTGTCCGGTCATCATCACGCCGCTGGTTATCACAGCGTCGACGACCGCAAGCCCGGTTGGTGGGACAGCTGCATCGGCCCCGGCAAGCCGATCGACACCAACAAGTTCTTCGTGGTCAGCCTGAACAACCTCGGCGGCTGCAACGGCTCCACCGGCCCGAGCAGTATCAACCCGGAGACCGGCAAGCCGTTCGGCGCCGATTTCCCGGTGCTCACCGTGGAAGACTGGGTGCACAGCCAGGCGCGTCTGGCTGACCTGCTCGGCATCAGCCAGTGGGCAGCGGTGATCGGCGGCAGCCTCGGCGGCATGCAGGCACTGCAATGGACCATCACCTACCCGGATCGCGTGCGGCACTGCTTGGCGATCGCCTCGGCGCCTAAATTGTCGGCGCAGAACATCGCCTTCAACGAAGTCGCGCGCCAGGCGATCCTCACCGATCCGGAATTCCACGGCGGCTCGTTCCAGGAAGCCGGCGTGATCCCCAAGCGCGGGCTGATGCTCGCGCGCATGGTCGGCCACATCACCTATCTGTCCGATGACTCCATGGGTGAGAAATTCGGCCGTGGCCTGAAGAGCGAAAAGCTCAACTACGACTTCCACAGTGTCGAGTTTCAGGTCGAGAGCTATTTGCGTTATCAGGGCGAAGAATTCTCCGGGCGCTTCGATGCCAACACTTATCTGTTGATGACCAAAGCACTCGATTACTTCGATCCGGCGGCGAACTTCGACGATGATCTGGCGAAAACCTTCGAGAACGCTACAGCGAAATTCTGCGTGATGTCGTTCACCACCGACTGGCGCTTCTCCCCGGCCCGCTCGCGCGAGCTGGTGGATGCGTTGATGGCGGCGCGCAAGGACGTCAGTTACCTGGAAATCGATGCGCCGCAGGGCCACGACGCCTTTCTGATTCCGATCCCGCGTTATCTGCAGGCGTTCGGCAATTACATGAACCGCATTTCGTTGTGAGAAAGCCATGAGAGCTGATCTGGAAATCATCCAGGAATGGATCCCCGCCGGCAGCCGCGTCCTCGACCTCGGTTGCGGTGACGGCGAGCTGCTGACCTGGCTGCGCGACAACAAGAACGTCACCGGTTATGGCCTGGAAAACGACGCCGACAACATCGCCGAGTGCGTGGCCAAGGGCATCAACGTCATCGAGCAGGATCTGGACAAAGGCCTGGGCAACTTCGCCAGCAACAGTTTCGACATCGTCGTCATGACCCAGGCCCTGCAAGCGGTGCATTACCCGGACAGGATCCTCGACGAAATGCTCCGGGTCGGCCGTCAGTGCATCATCACCTTCCCCAACTTCGGCCACTGGCGCTGCCGCTGGTATCTGGCGAGCAAGGGCCGCATGCCGGTCTCGGAATTCCTGCCCTACACCTGGTACAACACGCCGAACATCCACTTCTGCACCTTCGAGGATTTCGAAGAACTGTGCCGCGAACGTGACGCGAAGGTCATTGATCGGCTTGCCGTGGATCAACAGCACCGGCACGGGTGGGCCAGTAAGCTATGGCCTAATCTGTTAGGTGAAATCGGTATCTACCGCGTCAGCAGTCCGCAACTGGCGGACCACCGGGTCGCGGTCTGAGCCTGGGCAATTGAAGGAGCACGAACATGAGTCGTCTAGCGTTGCTGTTACTCACCGCCTGCCTGAGCGCCAGCGCCATGGCGGCGGACGTCATCAAAGGTGAGCGCAAGGAAACCTTCGGCGACATCACGGTGCACTACAACACCTTCAACTCGACGTTCCTGCAACCGGATATCGCCAAGGCTGCCGAGCTGATCCGCAGCAAGAACCAGGGCGTGATCAACGTCTCGGTGGTCAAGGACGGCAAACCGGTGATCGCCAGCGTCACTGGCACGATCAAGGACCTGACCAGCAACAGCGTGGCGCTGAAATTTCGCCAGGTCACCGAACAGGGCGCGATCTACTACATCGCCCAGTACCCGGTGCCGCAGCAGGAAACCCGCACCTTTGAAATCAAGGTGCAGAACGGCGACAAGATCAACACCATCAATTTCAACCAAGAACTCTTTCCCGGCGAATGATGAACATCAAGCAGCTCGTACTGGCCAGCCATAACGCCGGCAAACTCAAAGAACTCCAGGCCATGCTCGGCGACTCGGTGCAACTGCGCTCGATTGGCGAGTGGAGCAAGGTCGAACCGGAAGAAACCGGCCTGTCGTTTGTCGAGAACGCGATCCTCAAGGCCCGCAACGCCGCGCGCATTTCCGGGCTGCCGGCGCTGGCCGACGATTCCGGGCTGGCAGTGGACTTCCTCGGCGGCGCACCGGGCATCTATTCGGCGCGTTACGCCGACGGCCAGGGCGATGCGGCGAACAACGCCAAACTGCTCGATGCGCTGAAGGACGTGCCGCAAGCCGAGCGCGGCGCGCAGTTCGTCTGCGTGCTGGCACTGGTGCGCCACGCCGATGATCCGCTGCCGATCCTCTGCGAAGGCCTGTGGCACGGGCGCATCCTCAACGCAGCCAGCGGCGAACACGGTTTCGGTTACGACCCGCTGTTCTGGGTGCCGGAGCGCGAGTGCTCCAGCGCCGAGCTGAGCCCGGCCGACAAGAACCAGATCAGCCACCGCGCCCGTGCAATGGATCTGCTGCGCCAGCGTCTGGGCTTGAAATGACCACTGATTCTTGCGCGTCGTCGCTGATCATCGGCGGCGCCGCGTCCTCGCCTCGGGCACCGCTGCCAACCCTGCCGCCCCTGGCGCTGTACATCCACATCCCGTGGTGTGTGCGCAAATGCCCCTATTGCGATTTCAACTCGCACACCGCCAGCCCGGTGCTGCCGGAGCAGGAATACGTCGACGCGCTGCTGGCCGATCTCGATCAGGATCTGCATGCGGTGTATGGCCGTGAGCTGACTTCGATTTTCTTCGGTGGCGGGACGCCGAGCCTGTTCAGCGCCGAAGCCCTCGGACGCTTGTTGCAGGGCGTCGAGCAACGCATCCCGTTCGCCGCCGACATCGAAATCACCCTTGAGGCCAATCCGGGCACCTTCGAGCAAGAGAAGTTTGTTGCTTATCGCAAGCTGGGGATCAATCGCCTGTCGATCGGCATCCAGAGTTTCCAGCAGGAAAAGCTTGAAGCCCTCGGCCGCATTCACAACGGTGACGAAGCCGTGCGTGCGGCGGGCATGGCCCGGCAGGCCGGGTTCGATAACTTCAATCTCGATCTCATGCACGGCTTGCCCGATCAGTCGCTGGACGATGCCTTGAGCGATCTGCGCCAGGCCATCGCGCTGCAGCCGACGCACATTTCCTGGTATCAGCTGACGCTGGAGCCCAATACGGTGTTCTGGAACCAGCCGCCAGTGCTGCCGGAAGACGACACCCTGTGGGACATTCAGGAAGCCGGCCAGGCGCTACTGGCCGAGCACGGTTACGCGCAATACGAAGTCTCGGCGTACGCCCAGGTCGGGCGACCGGCGCGGCACAACCTCAATTACTGGAGTTTTGGCGATTTCATCGGCATCGGCGCCGGTGCCCATGGCAAGCTGAGTCATCCGGACGGGCGCATCGTGCGCACATGGAAAACCCGCTTGCCGAAGGACTATCTGAACCCGGCGAAGAGCTTTCAGGCTGGCGAGAAATCGCTGAGCAATGACGAGATGCCCTTCGAGTTCCTGATGAACGCCCTGCGCCTGACCGCCGGGGTCGAATCGCGCCTGTATCCGGAGCGCACCGGCCTGTCGCTGGAGACCCTCGCCGAAGGCCGGCGCGAGGCCGAACAAAGCGGCCTGTTGCAGGTCGAACCGTCACGCCTGGCGGCGACCGAACGCGGCCAGCTGTTCCTCAACGACTTGCTGCAACAATTTCTGAACTGACTTCAGCTCAAAGGGAAAACGCATGGATTTGATACTCGACCTGCTGGCCACCGTCTCCCGCTGGAGCCGCAGCAATCTCTCGGAAATCGCCTTGGCGCTGGTCGGTTGCCTGCTGGTGCTGTTCGGCGCTGACTTCAAAGGCTGGGTCGAACAACGCCTGGGCAGCATCGCCGGCGCCCTGCGCGTGCCCCTGATGGCCCTGCTCTGCCTGATAGGCAGCGGCGCCGCGCTGATCTACGCCACGCCATGGGTGATCAAAGGCCTGAGCCAGTTCAACAACTACAGCCTGGCGCCGGTGCTGCTGGTGGTACTGGTGCTGATCGGCGTCGTCGCCGACCGCCGCTGACACCGCAAACACCCCGAAACGAAATGTGGGAGCGAGCCTGCTCGCGAAGGCGTCATGACATCCAACATCATCGTTGATTGTCAGACCGCTTTCGCGAGCAGGCTCGCTCCCACAGTTGATCGCAATGAAAGGGAAGTTCATGAGTAAAAAACTACTGGATGAGACGAGCAAATTTCTCAGCTTCGTGTTGCGTCACCAGCCTCAAGCGATCGGACTGAATCTGAATTCGGAAGGCTGGGCAAATATCGATGCACTGATCAGCGGCGCGGCGCGTGATGGCAGACATTTAAGTCGTGAGCTGATTGAAAACGTCGTGACCAGCAGTGACAAGAAGCGTTTTACGATTTCCGCTGATGGCCACTGTATACGCGCTGTTCAAGGCCACTCGACGAAAAGCGTTGATCTGCAATTCGAGCAGAAACAGCCACCGCAAACGCTCTACCACGGAACAGCGACGCGTTTTCTCGACTCGATCCACGAACAAGGCTTGATTCCAGGACAACGCCATCAGGTGCATCTGTCCGATGAGATCGCCACCGCGTCGGCCGTGGGTCAACGCTACGGAACGCCAGTCGTTCTGAAGGTTGCCGCGAAGCAGATGGAAGAACAGGGCTTCAAGTTCTATCAGGCCGAAAATGGCGTCTGGTTGACAGAGCTGGTGCCCGCTCGATTTCTTGCCCCCCTGTAATCTCCTCATACACAAAACAATTGTGGGAGCGAGCCTGCTCGCGAAGGCGTCTTAACATCCAACATCATCGTTGATAGTCAGACCGCTTTCGCGAGCAGGCTCGCTCCCACAGTTTTTATTGTGTGTTACTTAAGCGATCTTTTCGAACTTCAGATCCCACACGCCATGGCCAAGACGTTCGCCGCGGCGTTCGAACTTGGTGATCGGGCGTTCGGCCGGGCGCGGGACGCATTTGCCGTCTTCGGCGAGGTTGCGGTAGCCCGGGGCGACGTTCATCACTTCCAGCATGTACTCGGCGTATGGTTCCCAGTCGGTGGCCATGTGCAGAATGCCGCCGACCTTCAACTTGCTGCGCACCAGTTCGGCGAACGAGGCCTGGACGATGCGGCGCTTGTGGTGGCGGCTCTTGTGCCACGGATCCGGGAAGAACAGCATCAGGCGATCGAGGCTGTTGTCGGCGATGCAGCGGTTGAGCACTTCGATCGCGTCGCAATCGTAGACCCGCAGGTTGGTCAGCCCTTGGGTCAGCACGCCATTGAGCAGCGCGCCGACACCCGGACGGTGTACTTCAACACCGATGAAATCCTGCTCCGGAGCAGCAGCGGCCATTTCCAGCAGCGAATGGCCCATGCCGAAACCGATTTCCAGCGAGCGCGGCGCCGAGCGGCCGAACACTTGGTCGTAATCGACCGGCGCATCGGCCAGCGGCAGCACGTACAGCGGCGCGCCCTGGTCCAGGCCGCGTTGCTGGCCTTCGGTCATGCGCCCGGCGCGCATCACGAAACTCTTGATGCGGCGGTGTTGGCGCTCGTCGCCTTCGTCCGGCTGGACAGGCGTGTCGTTCGATTCAGTCATCAATGGCTCTTACTTGATCAGACCATCCAGCGGCGAAGAGGCGCTGGCATAGAGTTTTTTCGGCATGCGGCCGGCGAGGTACGCCAGGCGACCGGCGACGATGGCGTGCTGCATGGCTTGCGCCATCATGACCGGTTGCTGGGCGTGGGCGATGGCCGAGTTCATCAGTACGGCGTCGCAACCCAGCTCCATGGCGATGGTCGCGTCGGAAGCGGTACCGACACCAGCATCCACCAGCACCGGGATCTTGGCTTCTTCGAGGATGATCTGCAGGTTGTACGGATTGCAGATGCCCAGACCGGAGCCGATCAGACCGGCCAGCGGCATCACGGCGATGCAGCCGATTTCGGCCAACTGGCGAGCGATGATCGGGTCATCGCTGGTGTAGACCATCACGTCGAAGCCTTCCTTGACCAGGGTTTCGGCGGCCTTGAGGGTTTCGATCACGTTGGGAAACAGGGTTTTCTGGTCGGCCAGCACTTCCAGCTTCACCAGGTTGTGGCCGTCGAGCAGTTCACGGGCCAGGCGGCAGGTGCGCACGGCTTCGATGGCGTCGTAGCAACCGGCAGTGTTCGGCAGGAAGGTGTAGCGATCCGGCGACAGCACTTCGAGCAGGTTCGGCTCGCCTTCGATCTGGCCCAGGTTGGTGCGGCGCACGGCGAAGGTGACGATCTCGGCACCCGAGGCTTCGATGGCCTGGCGGGTTTCTTCCATGTCACGGTACTTGCCGGTACCGACCAGCAAACGCGACTGGTAAGTACGACCGGCCAGCACAAAAGGCTTGTCGCTACGAACGATGCTCATGGGGAATCCTCTTTAGGGGTGAGGGTCTTGCAGAATTCTGTGCCCTCGCGGGCCGGGCGATCAGCCGCCACCGATGGCGTGCACCACTTCGACGTTGTCGCCGTCGTTCAATGTGGTATCGGCATGCTGGCTGCGCGGGACGATGTCCAGATTGAGCTCTACCGCCACACGGCGCCCGGTCAGCTCCAGACGAGTGATCAGGCCCGCAACGGTTTCACCGTCGGGCAATTCAAAGGACTCACCGTTCAACTGAATGCGCATGCACAACGCCGCCATCATTTTTAGGGGCTGGCATTCTAGCCCGATCATGACCTAAAGGTCAGTACCAAGCGTCAAGCGGTTAGCTGCAAGCGCCAAGCGGCGAGGCCGAGGCAAACCCAACCGATGAGAAACGCCAGGCCACCAAACGGGGTGATGATGCCGAGTTTGCTGATGCCGGTCATGGTCAGCAGATACAGGCTGCCGGAGAACAACACCATGCCGACGGTGAAGGACAGGCCGGCCCAAGTAATCAGGCGCCCTTGAATCTGCGTGGCCAGCAGCGCAACGCCGAACAGCGCGAGTGTGTGCACCAGTTGGTAGGTGACGCCGGTGTGGAAAATCGTCAGGTATTCCGGCGTCAGACGGTTTTTCAGGCCATGGGCGGCGAACGCACCCAGCGCAACACCGGTGAATCCGAAAAAAGCGGCCAGCATCAAAAAGCCACGCAGCATGGGGAACTCCAGTCAGACGCCATCGGCAGGGTCTGTATAATGGCCCGCTCCACGGGTTCGGCCAAGCCATCTCTATGCTGCGTTCAATTTTCCGTCGTCTCACGAAGGCCCTGCTCTGGTTCGCCGGCGGCAGTGTCTTGCTGGTGCTGGTGTTCCGCTTCGTGCCACCGCCGGGCACGGCGTTGATGGTCGAGCGCAAGGTCGAATCCTGGGTCGACGGCGAGCCGATTGACCTGCAGCGCACCTGGAAACCGTGGAATGAAATCTCCGACGACCTGAAAGTGGCGGTAATTGCTGGCGAGGACCAGAAATTTCCCGAGCACTGGGGCTTCGATCTGCGCGCGATTCAGGCCGCTCTGGCCCACAACGAACTGGGCGGTTCGATTCGCGGCGCCAGCACTTTGAGCCAGCAGGTGTCGAAAAATCTCTTTCTCTGGTCCGGCCGCAGCTATCTGCGCAAGGGTTTGGAAGCGTGGTTTACCGCGCTGATCGAGGTGTTCTGGCCCAAGCAGCGGATTCTTGAAGTGTATCTGAACAGCGTCGAGTGGGATGACGGCGTGTTTGGCGCTGAAGCGGCGGCGCGGCATCACTTTGGCGTGAGTGCTAAGTCATTGTCGCGTCAGCAGGCGAGTTATCTGGCGGCGGTACTGCCCAATCCACGGGTGTGGAGCGCGAGTCATCCGACCGGATATGTATCGCGACGTGCCGGGTGGATTCGGCAGCAGATGAGTCAGTTGGGCGGGGACAGTTACTTGCTCGGGCTGAATGATTCGCGGCGGGCGCCTTGGGCTGAATAACACCGAAATACCAATGTGGGAGCGAGCCTGCTCGCGAAAGCGGTGTGTCAGCCTGTGTTGATGTCACTGATAAACCGCATTCGCGAGCAGGCTCGCTCCCACAGGGATTTGTGTTGAAACAGAAATAAAAACGCCCCGATCATCGCTGATCGGGGCTTTTTTTATTGCTGATGCGCCGGTTACGCGGCGATCGACAACTTGAGCTTGTTCATCGCGCTCTTTTCGAGCTGACGGATTCGCTCGGCCGACACGTTGTACTTCTGCGCCAGGTCGTGCAGCGTGGCTTTTTCTTCCGCCAGCCAGCGCTGGTAGAGGATGTCACGGCTGCGTTCGTCCAGCACTTCCAGTGCTTCGTGCAGGTTGGTGTTGGAGTTGTCGCTCCAGTCGGCATCTTCCAGTTGACGCGCCGGGTCGTACCGGTGGTCTTCCAGGTAGTTGGCCGGCGACTGGAAAGCACTGTCGTCGTCGGCTTCGGCAGCCGGGTCGAAGGCCATGTCATGGCCGGTCAGGCGACTTTCCATCTCGCGCACTTCACGTGGTTCGACGCCAAGGCTTTCCGCCACACGGTGGACTTCCTCGTTGTTCAGCCACGCCAGGCGCTTCTTCTGGCTGCGCAGGTTGAAGAACAGCTTGCGCTGGGCCTTGGTGGTCGCGACTTTCACAATGCGCCAGTTGCGCAGGATGAACTCGTGAATTTCCGCCTTGATCCAGTGCACAGCGAACGACACCAGACGCACACCCATTTCCGGGTTGAAGCGCTTGACGGCCTTCATCAGGCCGACGTTGCCTTCCTGGATCAGGTCAGCCTGGGCCAGACCGTAGCCGGAATAGCTACGGGCAATGTGTACGACAAAACGCAGGTGGGCGAGCACCATCTGCCGAGCCGCCCCCAAATCCTGCTCATAGTAGAGACTCTCGGCCAGTTCACGCTCCTGCTCCGGCGTCAGCAATGGAATGCTGTTGACGGTGTGCACATAGGCTTCCAGGTTCGCACCCGGAACCAGCGCATACGCAGGTTGCAAAGAATTGGTCATACGAAAAAACCTCCCACTTACATACTCGTGCCTCTCGGCACTGCGAAAAATTGACCGGGAACTCAGGTACAAGTTCCCATAAAAACCGCAAGGTCAATCACGCGCAAAAAAGATTCTACTTCGGCGCCAGCTCCCTGAGATGACGTGCGACTGCAATCCATGCACCGATATAACCCAACAGCACCGCGCCAAGCAAGAGCGACAGACCGTCGGCCACTGGCACACCGGCCAGGGCGAAATCACTGCCGTACAAGCCGGCCAGTCCAACCACCGCATCGTTCAGCCAGTTCAGGCCGAACGCCAATACACCCCACGACAACAGCCCTGCACCGAAGCCATACAACGCGCCCATATAAAGGAAAGGACGACGCACATAACTGTCAGTGCCGCCGACGAGTTTAATCACTTCTATCTCGGTGCGGCGGTTTTCAATATGAAGACGAATGGTATTGCCTATCACCAAAAGTAATGCAGACACCAACAACACCGTCAGACCGAAGACAAAGCGGTCGCCAAGCTTGAGGATGGCGGCCAGACGCTCGACCCAGACTAGATCAAGTTGCGCCTGTTGTACCTTGGGCAGCTCGGAAAGTTTTTGTCTTAATGCTTCGAGTGTCGGCTTGTCGACTTCGTTCGGTGTGACCAGCACCACACCCGGCAACGGGTTCTCGGGCAGTTCACGCAGGGCTTCGCCCAGACCGGACTGCTGCTGGAACTCTTCCAGCGCCTGATCGCGGCCGACATATTCGGCATCAGCGACGCCGGGCATGCCTTTGATCTGTTCACGCAACGATTCGCCCTGTTCCGGGCTGGCATCGAGTTGCAGGTACAGGGAAATCTGCGCCGCGCGCTGCCAGGAACCGCCAAGACGCTCAACGTTGTTGAGCAACAGCGACAGCCCCATCGGCAGACTCAGCGCAACGGCCATGACCATGCAGGTGAAGAAGCTGCCGATCGGCTGTTTGCCGAGGCGGCGCAGGCTGTCGAGCAGACTGGCGCGATGGCTTTCGATCCAGGCGCGAAACAGCGTGGCGAAGTCCGGGCCGTCGTCATCGTCGTGCTTTTTCTTTTTCTGCGGTTGCGGATCGGCGGCCTTCGGGGCCACGCGCTCGGAAACCTTGGGACTGCGTGTCGCACTCATACCCCGGCCTCCCCGTCGCCGATCAAGCGCCCGCGTTGCAGGGTCAGCATGCGATGACGCATGCGCGCGATCAGTGCCAGGTCGTGACTGGCGATCAGCACGCTGGTGCCCAAACGGTTGATGTCTTCAAATACACCCATGATTTCGGCGGCAAGACGCGGGTCGAGGTTACCGGTCGGTTCGTCCGCCAGCAGCAAGGCCGGGCGGTGGACGATGGCGCGGGCAATGCCGACGCGCTGTTGCTGACCGGTGGACAGGTCGCCCGGGTACAGATCGGATTTGTCCGACAGTGCCACGCGTTCCAGCGCCGAATCGACGCGCTTGGCGATCTCGACCTTGGACAGGCCGAGGATCTGCAGCGGCAAGGCGACGTTGTTGAACACCGTGCGATCGAACAGCAACTGGTGATTCTGGAACACTACGCCGATCTGCCGGCGCAGAAACGGAATCTGCGCGTTGCTGATGGTGCTCAGGTCCTGCCCGGCGAGCAGCAGTTTGCCGCTGGTCGGCCGTTCCATCGCCAGCAACAGGCGCAACAGCGTGGATTTACCGGCACCGGAGTGCCCGGTGACAAACAAGAACTCGCCACGACGGACTCGAAAGCTCAGCTCATGCAAGCCGACGTGACCGTTCGGGTAGCGTTTACCGACCTGTTCGAAACGAATCATGAACGCTCCCGCTCGGCAAACAGTGCCTGGACAAAGGGTTCGGCTTCAAAGGTACGCAAATCGTCGATGCCTTCACCGACGCCGATGTAGCGGATCGGCAAGCCGAACTGCTTGGCCAGGGCGAAAATCACCCCGCCCTTGGCGGTGCCGTCGAGCTTGGTCAGGGCCAGGCCGGTCAGTTCGACGGTCTGGTTGAACTGCTTGGCCTGGTTGATGGCGTTCTGGCCAGTGCCGGCGTCGAGCACCAGCAGCACTTCGTGCGGCGCGTCGGCGTCGAGCTTGCCGATCACCCGGCGAACCTTTTTCAGCTCTTCCATCAGGTTGTCTTTGGTGTGCAGGCGGCCGGCGGTGTCAGCGATCAGCACGTCGATGCCACGGGCCTTGGCCGCTTGCACGGCATCGAAGATCACCGAAGCGGAATCAGCGCCGGTGTGCTGAGCGATCACCGGAATCTTGTTGCGCTCGCCCCAGACCTGCAATTGTTCCACGGCCGCTGCACGGAAGGTGTCACCGGCCGCCAGCATGACTTTCTTGCCTTCCAGTTGCAGCTTCTTCGCCAGTTTGCCGATGGTGGTGGTTTTGCCGGCGCCGTTGACGCCGACCACCAGGATCACGAAAGGCTTGTTCTGCGAGGCGATTTTCAGTGGCTGTTCAACCGGTTTGAGCATCGCTGCCAATTCGGCCTGCAGAGATTTGTACAGGGCGTCGGCGTCTGCCAGTTCCTTGCGTGCGACCTTCTGGGTCAGGCGCTGGATGATCTGCGTGGTGGCTTCAACGCCGACGTCGGCGGTGAGCAGACGGGTTTCGAGGTCGTCGAGCAGGTCATCATCGATGGTCTTGCGCCCGAGGAACAGACTGGCCATGCCCTCGCCGATGCTGGCGCTGGTCTTCGACAGGCCTTGCTTGAGACGGGCGAAGAAACCGGCTTTGGTTTCCTCGGCGCGCGGGGTTTCGACGGGCGCGTCTACAGGCGCTTCGACCGGCACGATAGGAGCGACAACTGGCGCAGCGGCAAGCGGTGCAGGCTCAGGCTCGGACGGTGGAACAACCGGGGCGGCGGGTTCAGAAATGATCGGCGCTGGCTCGACAACCGGCTCAGGCACAGGCTGCGCAGCCACTTCGGCAACCGGTGCAGGAATCACTGGCGTCACATGCGGCGCCGCTTCTTCAACCAGCGCGACCGGCTCTTCTGCCACCGGCAAGGTCAGCCACGGCTCGGCGGCGGGCGTCAGCGGCAACTCGGGAGCGGCGGGCGCTTCCGGCTCGGCCTCAGCCTCCGGTTGCAGCACCGGCTCGGCGATCGGCAGCACAATCGGCGCCGGCTCTTCTTCTATTACAGGTGCTGGCGCGGGGGCCGTTTCAGGAATCGCGGGCGGCTGTTCGACGACGGGTTCCTGCGGTTTCTTCCGCAGCCATCCGAACAGGCTTTTCTTCTCGCCAGCCGCAGCTGGGCTCTTCTTGTCGTCGTTGGAACCAAACATGGAGGACGGCTATCTCACGGTAGCGACGCGCCAACAGGGCGCCCCGGCAAATAAATATTCGATGCAGAACAGACTGTGTTTCACCCAGCTTGTTCACGCGCAACATTTTGTCGAGGCACCGAAGGCACCTCAAGGATCGTATTAACGTTGGTCTACACCGGCAAAGATCGGCGAAAACGCGGAGTTTAGTGGGAAAAACACAGCTTTTCGCCGCAAACCTATACAGCCTTATCAAACCCTGAAGCCTGATAGGCGTGGCCGCCAGTAAAACGGATCAGTATCCTAGGGCGTGTCATTGATCATTACCAGTACCGCGTGGCCGCCTGAAAACGGGCCAGACAAGGCGCAGGCCGCAGGGAATGTGCTTTCCTTGCCAAGGACTGCAACGCAGTATGGCCCGTTTTCAGGCGCCACCCGGAGGGCCGGGCCTGATAGTGTGCAGGGCTGCGTTGCTCGGAGTTTATTTGGAACAACCAAACCACACTCCTCGCGCCTTGCCCTGCACACTATCAGGCGCCGGCGCGGTACTGGTAATGATCAATGACACGCCCTACCTCTCGCCCGCCGACGCTAAGACCAAGCGGGCAGCCCAACAGGTTGAAAAACGAATGAATGCTCTTGCCCGCCGCGCTGCTGGCCTGCTGCTCAGCGCAGTCTGCCTGCCCCTTTCGGCCCTGGCGGCCGACCCGCAACCGACCCATGAATTCACCCTCGACAACGGCCTCAAGGTCGTTGTGCGCGAAGACCATCGTGCGCCGGTGGTCGTTTCGCAGATCTGGTACAAGGTCGGCTCCAGCTACGAGACTCCGGGCCAGACCGGTCTGTCCCACGCGCTCGAGCACATGATGTTCAAGGGCAGCGAAAAGGTCGGCCCCGGCGAAGCTTCGCTGATCCTGCGCGACCTCGGCGCCGAAGAAAACGCCTTTACCAGCGACGACTTCACGGCTTATTACCAGGTGCTGGCTCGCGATCGCCTCGGCGTGGCCTTCGAGCTGGAAGCCGACCGCATGGCCAACCTGCGCCTGCCGGCCGACGAGTTCGCCAAGGAAATCGAAGTCATCAAGGAAGAGCGCCGCCTGCGCACCGATGACAAGCCGATGTCCAAGGCCTACGAGCGCTACAAGGCCATGGCCTACCCGGCCAGCGGTTACCACACGCCGACCATCGGCTGGATGGCTGACCTC
Organism: Pseudomonas sp. Sample_9; assembly: GCF_004307535.1. Lineage (NCBI taxonomy): Bacteria > Pseudomonadati > Pseudomonadota > Gammaproteobacteria > Pseudomonadales > Pseudomonadaceae > Pseudomonas > Pseudomonas sp. Sample_9. The sequence continues at coordinate 2,650 of NZ_RAZO01000168.1, read as the reverse complement.
GACCGTATGAAAGTAGAGGAACTGCGCCACTGGTACCAATCCTGGTACGCGCCGAACAACGCCACGCTGGTGGTGGTCGGTGACGTCACTCCAGACGAAGTGAAAACCCTCGCCCAGCGCTATTTCGGCCCGGTCGCCAAACGCGACGTGCCCCCGGCGAAAAAACCGCTGGAACTGGCCGAGCCCGGCGAACGCCAGATCACCCTGCGCGTGCAGACCCAACTGCCGAGCCTGATGCTTGGCTTCAACGTGCCGAGCATTGCTACTGCTGAAGACAAACGCTCGGTCAACGCCTTGCGCTTGATCTCGGCGCTGCTCGACGGCGGCTACAGCGGACGCATCCCGACGCAGCTGGAACGCGGCGAAGAGCTGGTCTCCGGCGGCTCGTCGGACTATGACGCCTACACCCGTGGCGACAGCCTGTTCACCCTGTCGGCGACGCCGAACACACAGAAGAAAAAGACCATCGCCCAGGCCGAAGCCGGTTTGTGGAAACTGCTCGAGCAGCTGAAAACCACTGCGCCGTCTGCCGAAGAGCTGGAACGCGTCCGCGCTCAAGTCATCGCCGGCCTGGTCTACGAGCGTGACTCGATCACCAGCCAGGCCACCGCGATCGGTCAACTGGAAACGGTCGGCCTGTCGTGGAAGCTGATGGACACCGAACTGGCCGATCTGGAGAGCGTGACCCCGCAAGACATCCAGAACGCCGCGAAAAAGTATTTCACCCGCGAACGTCTCAGCGTCGCCCACGTCCTGCCAATGGAGACGACTCATGAGTGAGCGCAAAACCCCACGCCTGATGCTGCTTGGCCTGATTGCTGTCGCGGTGATCGGCTCGGCAGCGGTTTATCTGTCTCCAAGCGCTGACAGCCATGCCAGCGAAGCCCTGGATAACGCAAAAACCAGCCAAAAGTTGCAATCGCTGGCAGAACTCGACGGCAAGGCCCCGGCCAGCCGCAAGCTCGATGTGCAGACCTGGAACACCGCTGAAGGCGCGAAAGTGCTGTTCGTCGAAGCCCATGAACTGCCGATGTTCGACATGCGCCTGATCTTCGCCGCTGGCAGCAGCCAGGATGGCA
>NZ_RAZO01000168.1:0-1471 GCF_004307535.1 Pseudomonas sp. Sample_9 | reverse complement strand
CTGCCGATGTTCGACATGCGCCTGATCTTCGCCGCTGGCAGCAGCCAGGATGGCAACGCGCCCGGCCTCGCGGTGCTGACCAACGCCATGCTCAACGAAGGCATCGCCGGTAAAGACGTCGGTGCGATCGCGCAGGGGTTTGAAGGCCTCGGCGCCGACTTCGGCAACGGTGCGTTCAAGGACATGGCGCTGGCTTCGCTGCGCAGCCTCAGCGCACCTGAGCAGCGTGAACCGGCGTTGAAGCTGTTCGCCGATGTGGTCGGCAAACCGACCTTCCCCGCCGATTCCTTCGCGCGCATCAAGAACCAGCTGCTCGCCGGTTTCGAATACCAGAAACAGAACCCCGGCAAACTCGCCAGTCTGGAGCTGATGAAGCGCCTGTATGGTGATCATCCGTACGCGCATTCCAGCGACGGCAATCCGCAAAGCGTGCCGAAGATTACCGTCGCGCAATTGCGCGAGTTCCACGCTAAGGCCTACGCCGCCGGCAATGCGGTGATTGCACTGGTCGGTGATCTGTCGCGAGCCGAAGCCGAGGCGATCGCCAATCAGGTTTCCTCTGCCCTGCCGAAAGGTCCGGCACTGGCGAAAATCGCCGCACCTCAGGAACCGAAGGCCAGCGTCAACCACATCGAGTTTCCGTCGAAACAGACCAACCTGATGCTCGCGCAGCTGGGCATTGATCGCGACGATCCGGATTACGCCGCGCTGTCGCTGGGCAACCAGATCCTCGGCGGCGGTGGTTTCGGTACGCGCCTGATGAGCGAAGTGCGCGAGAAGCGCGGCCTGACATACGGCGTGTATTCGGCGTTCAGCCCGATGCAGGCCCGTGGGCCGTTCATGATCAACCTGCAGACCCGCGCCGAGATGAGCGAAGGCACCCTGAAACTGGTGCAGGACGTGCTCGCCGACTACCTGAAAACCGGGCCGACACAGAAAGAACTCGACGATGCCAAGCGCGAACTGGCCGGCAGCTTCCCGCTGTCCACCGCGAGCAACGCCGACATCGTTGGCCAGCTCGGCGCGATGGGCTTCTATAATCTGCCGCTGAGCTATCTCGACGATTTCATGCGTCAGTCACAGAGCCTGACCGTAGAGCAAGTCCGCGCTGCGCTTAACAAACACCTGAGCACGGAGAAAATGGTCATCGTCACCGCTGGCCCGACCGTGCCGCAAAAGCCGTTACCGGCCCCATCTGATAAACCTGCCGAGCAACCGCTCGGGGTTCCGGAGCATTAATGGCGACTCGAGCACCGAAAAAACCTGTGCAAAACGTGCACAACGGCGTCAATCAGCTGCGCATCATTGGCGGCCAGTGGCGCAGCCGCAAGCTGAGCTTTCCTGACGCACCGGGCCTGCGCCCGACCCCGGATCGCGTGCGCGAAACCCTGTTCAACTGGCTCGCGCCGTATGTCGAAGGGGCGAAAGTGCTCGACCCGTTCGCCGGCAGCGGCGCGCTGTTTCTCGAAGC
>NZ_RAZO01000062.1:0-5849 GCF_004307535.1 Pseudomonas sp. Sample_9 | reverse complement strand
CAGTCAAAACCGGGTGCTCCCTTCAATCGGTACGGCTTTGATCGTGGCGCGTGGGCCTGATGTCGGCCCCGGCGCTGGTACGCCTTGCGCGGCGCTTGGCAATTGCGGCGCCTGCATGTCCGGCATCGCCCAGCTGCGTTCCGGTTGCAAGCCGCCCTGGGCGCGGCGCATGAAGTCGTAGCGGTTGAGGGTGATGCTGCGCCCCGCTTCGCTGTCGCGGATGATGTACGGGCGCAGGAACACCATCAGGTTGGTCTTGGTGATCGCCCGGCGTTCGTTGCGAAACAGCGCGCCGATGCCCGGCAGGCTGCCCAGCCACGGCACCGCATCATTGCTCTGGCTGTAGCCGTCCTGAAGCAAACCACCGAGGACCATGATCTGCCCATCGTCGAGCAGAATGCTGGTGTCGATCGCCCGCTTGTTGGTGACGATGCCCGCCGAGGTCACGCTGTTGGACGCGCGCTCATCAATGCTGCTGACTTCCTGATAGATATCCAGCTTCACCGTGCCGCCCTCGGAAATCTGCGGGCGCACGTTGAGCTTGAGGCCGACCTCTTCGCGGGTCACGGTCTGAAACGGGTTGTTGCTGGTGCCCCCGCCGCCAGTGACGTAGCTACCGCTGACAAACGGGATGGTCTGGCCGACAAAAATGCTCGCCGCTTCGTTGTCCAGGGTCAGCAGGTTCGGCGTCGACAGCACATTGGTGCCGCCCTTGCTCTTCAACGCCCGGGCCAGCACTTTCAGATCGAGAATCTTGCCGATGCCGGGAATGTCGACCGTGCCGTTGACGTAGCCAAGATTCAAACCCTGCGGCAGCACGTCGATGCTGTTCTTCGCCCCCGTATTGAGACCCGCACCACCCAGATTGGCGCCACCGATCACGCCTTTGCCGCCAAGATTGCCGGTCTGCCACTGCACACCGAATTCACTGGCATCGTCCTCGCCAACCTCGACAATCAGACTCTCGATCACCACCTGCGCACGGCGCTGATCCAGCAAATCGATAACCTCACGCAGATTGCGATACAGCGGTTCCGGCGCGGAAATCAGCAGCGTGTTGGTGGTGGCGTCAGCCTGAATCGTCACCCCGCCAGCGCTGAACGCAACGTTCTGTTCGCTGCTCTGCGTACCGCCACTGCTGCTGCCGCCACCACCACCCTGCGCATAACTGCCGCCGCTTGCGCCGCTGCCAGTCGTCGTTGAAGTGCCAGTGCTCGGCGTGCTGCTCTGGCCGTTCTGCCCGGCATTGCCGCCGGTGCTGCTGCCCATCGCGCTGAGTACCGACCGCGCCGCGTCGCTGCTGCCGCTGTCACTCTCGCCGGTGAGCAAACCGCGCAAGGCTTGGGCGAGTTTCGCCGCTTGGGCGTTGCGCAGATAAACCACATGCAGATTGCTCGGATTGCTCTGCGCGTTGTCGAGTTTGTAGATCAGGTTGCGCGCCAGCTCGGTGCGCTCGGGGCTGCCGGCGCGGATGATGATGGTGTTCGAGCGCGGGTCGCCGATCACCGCGATTTTCTGCGTCGGATCATTGCCCGGCGCGTCGAGCAAGTCGGCCACCATCGGCGCGATATCGGCAGCGATGCCGTTCTGGATCTGCACCACATCGGTGTCGATCGCGCTCGGCGTGTCGATGCTCTCGATCAACTGCGCGACGCGGGTGAGGTTCTCGGCGTAATCGGTGATCACCACGGTGTTGTTGCCCGGGTAGGCATTGATCGGATTGTTCGGCGAAACGATCGGGCGCAGCACCGGGATCAGGTTCATCGCGTTCTCGTATTGCAGGCGAAACGTGCGCGTGAGCATGCCGTTGCCGGCCGGTTTGTCGGCGCTGTAGATCGGCCCGCCGAGCAGTTTCGCGTCGGCCTCGGGAACCACCTGCGCCACGCCGCCGACATCGACCACGCTGAAGCCTTGCATGCGCAACGCCGCGAGCAGCATGTCGTAAGCCTGCCGGGCCGGCACCTGGCCTTCCGAGACCAAGGTCAGATTGCCCTTGACCCGAGGATCAACGAGAAACTGCTGCCCGGTAGCACGCGACAGCGCACGCACCACCGCCTGAATATCCGCCTCGACGAAGTTCAGCGTCACCGGTTGCTCGCCCAACGGATTGCGCGCGACCGAGTTGCTCGTCGCCGCAGCACCACCGCGCCCGCGCTGGCTGATGTTGTGCAACTGCTTCGGCACCGGCCGCGCCTGAGCCTGCGCCCGTTCGCGATCGGCCACCGCATCGCCGCTGCGCTGGGTGTTGGCCAGCGGCCGCCCGAGCTCGCTGTCGACCAACAGCGGCGGCTGATTCTGCGGCGTCGTGGTGCTGTTGCACGCGCTCAATGCCATCAGCAACAACGGCAGCGCCAGACGTGCCGGTTTGCAGCGTGACTCCTTCATGAAGCTTCCTTAGCGCCCTGCGCCTGATCCATGCGAACGGTGCCTGACAATGTGCCGGCGGTGACATCGGTCGAGGTTTCGTTTGCGCGTTGCAACTGCGCCTCGACCACCTGCAGAGAAAGTTGTGACGGCTGGCTGAGCAGCCAGTCGAGCAGCGCATCGGCCGGCGCGGCGTCGACATCCAACTGCCACGCGCCGCCCTCCGCCGCGTGTAATTGGCAATGCCCGGCGAGCCCCGCCGCTTGCAGACTCTGCTCCAGCGACTGGCCAACGCTTTGCCCCTGCGGCCGCACGTTGACGCTGCGCAACAGCACTTCCAGCGCCTCGGTTTGCGCGCGCAGCTTGGGCGTTTCGCTCTGCCAAAAAGTGATCCTGGCCAGCGGCGGCTTGACCAGCGTCAGCCAGATCAGCAGACCGACAAGCACCAGCGCCATGCCGCCGACCATGCGTTTCTCACGCAGCGCCAACGGCTGCCAACGCGCCTGCAACTGACTGCTGAAGCGCTGCCAGCGCGCACGGTAAATCGCCAGCGTCGCCCTACTCATCGTCTGCTCCGCTGTCGTCGTCTTCGTTGGTGTTTGCGCTGGATTCATCGCTCGGGCGCAGCGTCCAGCCTGCGTCATCGGTAGTGACGCTGATGCCGGCCTGGGCCAAGGTGCTTTGCCAGCCCTTGTCGTTGCCGCCACGGTTTGCATCGCTGAGCAAGGCCAGTTGCAAAGCGCCGTCGCGGTAAGTCAGGCGCTCGACACTGCCGGCCATGAACGGCATGCCCGTGCCGGCCTGCAACACCAGCCGATTAAAGTTCTGCGCCGGGTCATCGACGGCGCCTTTTTGCCGCTGCTCCAGTTGCTGACGCGCCTGTTGCAGCGGGTTGAGAATCACCGGCAGTTCAGGAAACGCCTGCTTCACCCGCTGACTCATCTGCGCCTTGAGCTGCTGGCCCTGCCGCGCTTCCCGAGCGGCGTACAGATTCAGGCCGACCACCCAGACTGCCACGGCCAAAGCCACACATCCGACAGCGCGACCCCAGCCACGTTGCTCGCCGCCGCTTTGCTGCAGACCACCGTGCAAACCCCAACCGGGCAATGGACCGATCCAGCGTTGTGTCGCGTCAGCTGCGAACGATGCCTCATCAACTTCGTCACCGAGCAACGGCTCAACCTGCGCACTGTTCAAACTCTCGCGCCGGAGCAAATGCCCGTCCGCCACACAAGCGACAACCCCCGGCAGCACTGGCAGGCTGTACGGCGCCGGATACAAACCGCGCAGCGTCAACCCCGCCTGCTTGAGTACCGCAGCTAGACGCTGCAAGTGCTGCCGCGCCACCCAGGCGATTTGCACCTGCCCACTCGCATCACGAGGACTGTGGCCGATATGCATTTGGCTGCTGTCACCGAGCATCAACGCCTGCGCCGCACACTGCACAGCGGCCGCCGTTTTGTTCGCGGGCAGCGGCGGCAGATCAATGCTGGCGAGCAGGCTGTCGCCCGGATGCAGAAAACACAGCAGCGGTGGTTGCTTCGGCCGTTGCCCCAACTGACTCAAAGTGAGCCGTTCCTCACGACTGACCTGCCCCTGACGATCCAGCCAGGCGCAACTCACTTCGCTGTGCAACTCCAGCTCCGCCAGCGGCGGCAACCCGACGCGCAACTGGCTCATGCGCCCACCCGCGACCAGATCACCTGCGGCAGCCGATCCTCGCTGCGGTGCAGCAAAGCGTCGAGACTGACCCGGCGCTGATCACGCCGCGCTTCACCGCGCAAACGAAACCAGTCACTGGTGATGCCGACCTTGACGCTGCTCATTTCCAGCTGCGGCATGCGCAAGCGGTTCACGAAATCGCCGCGATTGATAAACCAGCGCCCGGCGTCACGCTCGGCAATCAACGCCGTCGCCCGCTCCAGCGAAAGCCCCGGCACATACGCCGCCAGCACCTGCGCCGTGGCGGTGTTGCCGTTGATCCACGTCGTCGCCGGAATCACCGTCACGTACGGCGCCAGTTGGCCGATCAGCGCATCGGTCACGCCTTCAACACTGCGCAAATCATCCAGCGTGCGCAGCATCGGCACCTTAGGCGGTGGCGGTTTGTGATCGGCATCCGGCGACGTCGCGCGGCCACTGTCGAAACCTGCTTTGCCTGTCGCGCCAATCTGCGCATTCAGCAGATGCGGATAACCGGCAATCACCCGCTGACGAATGCTCTGCCCGACAACGGCGCTCACACCAATCAGCTCGCACAAACGCTCAAACGCCTGCACCTGCGCCTCATCGATGCGCTCATTGGCGACCAGATTGCGCAGGTTGAACTTGCCCTGCTCGTCCTCCAGCCGCCCGGCAAAACCCGCCGCCAACAACGGCTGCGCCCAAGGCTGATCACGCCGGGTCAACGGATCACGCAGGCGCGCATCCCACAGCAACTGCCGGCTGATCTCCAGACCACCCTGCGCCAGCCAACGCCCCTGCACCCGCTGCTGATCGGCCTCCAGCGCCCGGGTCGCCACGCTCTGACGCGTCAACATCCCCGCCGCAATCACCGCCACCACGGCGGCAATCAACAACGCGCTGATAATCGCCATGCCCCGTTGCTTCGCCCTGTTGAGCGAACCTGTGTTCACGGCCGGCCTTACAACTGCCAGGAACCGATATCGGCATTCACGCCATCGCCGTCCGGCTGGCCATCGGCGCCGAGGGAAAAGATATCGACCTCACCGTTCGCGCCCGGGTTGAGGTACTGATAAGGCCGGCCCCACGGGTCATTGGGCAAACGCTCCAGGTACGAACGCCAGTTGCTGTTCTTCGCATCCGCCGGCCGCTCGACCAGCACCTTCAGCCCCTGATTCATGCTCGGATACGTGCCGTGATCGAGGCGATACAACTTCAACGCCTGCATCAACCCACCAATATCCTGCTTCGCCGCCGTCGCCCGCGCCTGATCCGGCCGGTCGAGCACCTTGGGCACCACCATCGCCGCCAGAATCCCCAGAATCACCACCACCACCATGATCTCGATCAAGGTAAAACCCTGCTGGCTACGCGGCATGCGCGTCGACTGACTGAGCGTGTTCAAAGGTGCGATATCCATCTCGACATTCCCTGGCTTGATCCGAATTCGACGCGCAGTGTTGCAAGAAGATATGTCAGGGATGTTGAAAATCCTCGGGTGTTTCCGTCGTCAAGCCGTCAAGGACGGGGGTTAGCGTCGAGGGCTGGGTTTTGCTTTTGGGCCATGTATGCGCGCGCGAACGCGAGAGAAAGGATTCACCCTGATTGAAGTGCTCGTGGCACTGGCGATCATCGCCGTCGCCATGTCCGCCGCCGTGCGCGTCGCGGGGTTGATGACGCAGAGCAATGGGCTGCTGCGCGATAGATCGATCGCGCTGATTGCCGCTCAGAGTCGGATGGCTGAGTTGCGGTTGGAGGGGCGATTGCCGAATGGGATGAAGGCTGTTGAATGTGATCAAGGA
>NZ_RAZO01000363.1:0-5970 GCF_004307535.1 Pseudomonas sp. Sample_9 | reverse complement strand
TATGGTGTGCAACTGGTGTTCAGCGATGGCCATCAACGCGGGATTTACCCGTGGGCGTACCTGGCGCAACTTGATTCTTCGCATCTCCCCATTCTTACAGAGACATGAGGATTCTGTAGGAGCTGACGAGTGAAACGAGGCTGCGATCTTTTGACTTTGACTTTGACTTTTAAAAGCAAGATCAAAAGATCGCAGCCTTCGGCAGCTCCTGCGTCGGCTTGCGCCGACTGGCGGTTCTTGTCAGGCATTTCCCACAGGAGTACAAATGTACTCCATGACAAACCTCACTCCCCGCCGTACCGCCATCCTGACCTTTATCCGCGATCGCATCGCCGAACACGGTCAGCCCCCAAGCCTCGCTGAAATCAGCGAGGCTTTTGGTTTTGCCTCGCGCAGCGTGGCGCGCAAGCATGTGCTGGCGCTCACCGAAGCCGGTTTCATCGAGGTCAACCCGCATCAGGCCCGGGGCATTCGTTTGCTCGGTCAGCCACCGCGTCCGGAATTGCTGGAGATCCCCGTACTTGGTCGTGTTGCCGCCGGCGCACCGATTGGCGCCGATGCCGACATCCATAACCGTTTGCTGCTCGACCCGGCGCTGTTCTCCCGCACCCCGGATTACATGCTGCGGGTGCAGGGCGACTCGATGATCGAAGACGGCATTCTCGATGGCGATCTGGTCGGTGTGCGGCGCAATCCCGAGGCGCTGAACGGCCAGATCGTCGTTGCGCGTCTGGACGGTGAAGTCACCATCAAACGCTTCGAACGGGTCGGGGATGAAGTGCGCCTGCTGCCACGCAACCCGGCTTACAAGCCGATTGTCGTGCGTGATGATCAGGATCTGGCCATTGAAGGCGTGTTCTGTGGTCTGGTGAGGCAAGGCTGATGGGTGCCGTCGTTGCGTTGGATACGCTGTTCAATGGCGGCCAGGTCTGGCGCGGCAGGCCTGCGCCACCGGCGGCGAGTCCGCAGCCGACCGGGCATGCGGCACTGGACGCAGCGCTGCCCAGCGGCGGCTGGCCGGAGGCGGCGCTGAGTGAAATTCTCTTGGCCGGCCCCGGTGTCGGCGAGCTGCAACTGGTCTGGCCAACCCTGGCGCGATTGTCCGCGGCCGGTGAGCGCATCGTGCTGGTGGCGCCGCCGTTCGTGCCGTACCCGCAGGCTTGGGCCAATGCCGGAGTCGATCTGCGCCAGTTGTCGGTCATTCAGGCCAGCGAACGCGATGCCTTGTGGGCGGCGGAGCAATGCCTGCGCTCGGGCAGTTGCGGCGCGGTGCTGTGCTGGCCGAACAAGGCCGATGACCGAGCCTTGCGGCGTTTGCAGGTAGCGGCGGAAACCGGCCAGACCCTGGCCTTTGCCTGGCGCCCGTTGAGCGAAGCGGTCAACCCGTCACCGGCAGCGTTACGGATTGCCATCGATGCCAAACCGGCGCAGCTACGCGTACTCAAGTGCCGTGGCGGGCTAGCGCGGGCGGCGCCGATTGCATTTACCGTGGGGCACTGATCGTCATGCGCTGGGTATGTATCCTGTTTCCGCAATTGGCCCTCGACGCCGTACTGCGTCAGCGGCCCGATCCTGAGGAGCCGCTGGTACTGCTCAGTGGCCCGGCCCAGCGCCGGGTGCTGCAAGCGGTGAATCCGGCGGCGCGCAAACTCGGCCTGCGCCCCGGCATGTCGATGACCGCCGCGCAAGCCATGAGCAAAGGCTTTGCCACCGCTGATTACGAGGTGGCCGAGGTTGAACACTGGCAACAGTTTCTTGCCGCGTGGGCCTATCGTTTCAGCGCACAGGTCAGCGTGCATTACCCGCGTACCGTGGTGTTCGAGATCGAATCCAGCCTGGGCCTGTTCGGTACCTGGCCGCAATTTGAAGCTCGCCTGCGCCAGGAGTTGAAAGATCTGGGCTTTCGTCATCGCATAGTCGCCGCGCCGAACCCGGTGGCGGCGCGAGTGCTGGCCAATGCCTACGATGGCCTGGTGGTGCCGGACGGTGAGGCTTTGCAGCATCACCTCGGGCAATTGCCGGTCGACCGCGTCGGGCTGGAACCGAATGTCGCCACGGCGCTGTCGCGCATGGGCCTGCGCAATCTCAGTCAGGTGCAAAGCCTGCCACGCCAAGCACTGGCCCGGCGTTTCGAAGCGCAGATGCTCAAGCACCTCGACACGCTGTTCGGCGCACGCCCGCTGGCGCTGGCGTTCTATCTGCCGCCCGACCGTTTCGATATCCGCATCGAACTGAATTTCGACGTGCAATCCCATCAGGCCTTGCTGTTCCCGTTACGGCGCTTGACCGGCGATTTGTCGGCGTTCCTCTGTGGGCGCGACAGTGGCGTGCAGCGTTTCGATTTGCTTCTGGAACACGCCGGGCTGCCGGACACAGTGATCAAGGTCGGCCTGCTCAGCGCCGAGCGTGACGCGGCGATGCTCTTCGAACTGGCCCGTGGCCGGCTGGAGCAAGTCCAGGTGGAGGCGCCGGTGCGTGGTTTTCGCTTGCGCGCTGAAGACCTGCCGAGTTTCGTTCCGCAGTATCAGGAACTGTTCGACGACCGCCCGCAACAGACCTTGCCCTGGGAGCAATTGCGCGAGCGTCTGCGCGCACGGCTGGGTGATGACGCGGTGCAGGGGCTGCGATTTCAGGCCGATCATCGCCCTGAGTGCGCATGGCAGAACGCTGCCGATAAACACCTTTGCACGGGGTTGCCCAGCGTGCAGCGTCCGGGCTGGCTGCTCAACGAACCGCAAAGCGTGCCGGAAGGTTCGGCGCGGATTCTCATGGGGCCGGAGCGCATCGAATCCGGTTGGTGGGACGGTGGTGACGTGCGGCGTGATTACTACCTGATCCAGAACCGCGCCGGTCAGCAAGGCTGGGCCTGGCGCGCCGTGGGTGAGGGCGGTCCGTTGTGGCTGCAGGGCTGGTTCGCATGAGTGCCGATTACGCCGAACTGCATTGCCTGTCGAATTTCAGTTTCCAGCGCGGTGCCTCCAGCGCGCTCGAGCTGTTTCAACGAGCGAAAAAGCACGGTTACCAGGCGCTGGCGATCACCGACGAATGCACCCTGGCCGGGATCGTCCGCGCCTGGCAAGCAGCAAAATCCGTCGAGCTACCACTGATCATCGGCAGCGAGGTGCGCATCGACAACGGCCCGAAACTGGTGTTGCTGGTGGAAAACCTTGTCGGTTATCAGGCCCTCTGCGGTCTGATCACCCAGGCCCGGCGGCGTACGCAGAAAGGCCAGTATCAGCTCCTGCGCGAAGATTTCGCCGAAGCGCTGCCGGGTTTGCTGGTGCTGTGGGTGCCGGATTCTCTGGATGACCGCGAAGAGGGTCGCTGGCTGAAACAGACCTTCGGCGAACGCCTGTGGCTCACGGTGCAACTGCATCGCGGGCAGAACGATCAGCAGCGGCTTGCGGCATTGTTGGCTCTGGCGGCTGAGTTGCAGATTCCAGCCGTGGCCAGCGGCGATGTGCACATGCACGCCCGGGGGCGCCGTGCCTTGCAGGACACCATGACCGCGATCCGTCATCACGTCCCGGTGGCTGAAGCGGGTCTGCGCCTGCACCCCAATGGCGAGCGGCATTTGCGTTGCCTCGATGAGCTGCGCGAATTGTATCCGCCAGCCTTGCTCGAGGAGTCGGTCAACCTGGCCCGGCGCTGCACCTTCGATCTGAGCGAGCTGCGCTATCAGTACCCGAAAGAGCTGGTGCCAGAGGGCCACAGTGCCAGTTCCTGGTTGCGCCATCTGACCGAGGAGGGCATTGCCTGGCGCTGGCCGAAAGGGCCACAGTCCAAGGTGCTCAAGCAGATCGATGACGAGTTGCAATTGATCGCCGAGCTCGGCTATGAAAGCTACTTCCTCACCGTGCACGACGTGGTGCGCTTTGCCCGCACACAGAAAATCCTCTGTCAGGGGCGTGGTTCGGCAGCCAACTCGGCGGTGTGTTATGCCTTGGGCATCACCGAAATCGACCCGGAGCGCACCACGCTATTGTTCGAACGTTTCATGTCCAAAGAGCGCAACGAGCCGCCGGACATCGATGTCGATTTCGAGCACGAGCGCCGCGAAGAAGTCCTGCAATACGTGTTCAACCGTTACGGCCGGCGACGTGCGGCGCTGACGGCGGTGGTCAGCACCTATCACGCCACCGGTGCCGTGCGCGATGTGGCCAAGGCCCTCGGCCTGCCGCCGGATCAGATCAACGCGCTGGCCGACTGCTGCGGGCGCTGGAGCGATGAAACCCCGCCGCTGGAGCGTTTGCGCGAAGGTGGCTTCGACCCGGACAGCCCGGTTTTGCGCCGGGTGCTGAGCCTGACCGGGCAACTGATCGGCTTCCCCCGGCATCTGTCGCAGCATCCCGGTGGATTTGTGATCTCCGAGCAGCCGCTGGACACCTTGGTGCCGGTCGAAAACGCGGCAATGGCCGACCGCACCATCATTCAGTGGGACAAGGACGACCTCGATGCGGTCGGCCTGCTCAAGGTGGATATCCTCGCCTTGGGCATGCTCAGTGCGATTCGCCGCTGCTTCGACCTGCTGCGCCGGCATCGTGATCTGAACCTGACCCTCGCGACGATCCCCGCCGAAGACAAACCGACCTACGAAATGATCAGCCGCGCCGATACCGTCGGCGTGTTCCAGATCGAGTCGCGGGCGCAGATGTCGATGCTGCCGCGCCTGAAGCCAAAGACCTTCTACGATCTGGTCATCGAAGTGGCGATTGTCCGCCCCGGGCCGATTCAGGGCGGCATGGTTCATCCGTATCTGCGCCGACGTAATAACGAAGAGGCGGAAACCTATCCATCGCCAGCGCTCAAAGTCGTGCTGGAAAGAACCCTGGGCGTGCCGTTGTTCCAGGAACAGGTCATGCAGATCGCCATCGTTGCCGCCGACTATAGCCCCGGCGAGGCCGATCAGTTGCGCCGCTCGATGGCGGCGTGGAAGCGCCATGGCGGACTGGAGCCGCACAAGGAACGCCTCGCCGCCGGCATGAAAAAGAACGGCTACACGCCGGAATTCGCTGCGCAGATCTTCGAGCAGATCAAGGGCTTCGGCAGTTACGGCTTCCCCGAATCCCACGCCGCCAGTTTCGCCTTGCTGACCTACGCCAGTTGCTGGCTCAAGTGTCACGAGCCGGCGGCGTTCGCCTGTGCGTTGATCAATAGTTGGCCGATGGGCTTTTACAGCCCGGACCAGATTCTCCAGGATGCGCGTCGGCACCAATTGCAGATCCGTCCGGTGGACGTGCGCGCCAGTGACTGGGATTGCAGCCTCGAGCCGCTGAGTGCCGGGCAACCGGCGATTCGCATGGGCCTGCGCATGATCAAGGGGTTTCGCGAAGAGGACGCACGGCGCATCGAAGCCGCGCGCCGCCACGGGGCGTTTGCCGATGTTGCCGATTTGGGCGAGCGCGCCGCCCTCGACAGTCGTGCGCAGGCCTTGCTGGCAGACTCCGGCGCTTTGCGTGGCCTGGCCGGGCATCGCCATCGTGCGCGTTGGGAAGTGGCTGGGGTGCAGAAACAACTCGGCCTGTTCGCCGGCCTGCCCAACGAGGAAGAAGTCAAAATCGTCCTGCCCAAACCCAGCGTTGGCGAAGACCTGCATGCCGATTACGCCACGGTGGGGACAACGCTGGGTCCGCATCCGTTGGCTTTGTTGCGTGGCGAGTTGCAGGCCCGGCGCTGCCGCAGCTCGCGGGAATTGATGGATATCGAACATGGCCGGCCGGTCAGCGTGGCCGGGCTGGTCACCGGCCGGCAGCGCCCCGGCACGGCCAGCGGTGTGACGTTCGTGACTCTCGAAGACGAGTTCGGCAACGTCAACGTGGTGGTCTGGCGTGACCTGGCCGAGCGGCAGCGCCAAGTGCTGGTCGGTTCGCAATTGCTCAAGGTCGACGGCCGCTGGGAGCGCGAAGGCGATGTACGCCACCTGATCGCCGGGCGCATGAGCGACCTGAGCCCGCTGCTCAACGGCATTCA
>NZ_RAZO01000362.1:3730-5996 GCF_004307535.1 Pseudomonas sp. Sample_9 | reverse complement strand
CAATGGCCGAAGCAAAAGTACTCAGTGGCGCCGGGCTCCGTGGCCAGGTTGCCGGGCAAACCGCACTGTCCACCGTGGGCCAGGCCGGTGCCGGGCTGACCTATCGCGGCTACGACGTGCGTGAGCTGGCCGCCGACGCGCAATTTGAAGAAGTCGCCTATCTGCTGCTGTACGGCGAACTGCCGACCAAAGCGCAACTGGCCGACTATCAAAGCAAACTGAGCAAGCTGCGCGACCTGCCGCAGGCGCTTAAAGAAGTGCTTGAACGCATTCCCGCCGACGCGCATCCGATGGACGTCATGCGCACCGGTTGCTCATTCCTCGGCAACATCGAACCGGAGAAAGACTTCTCTGAACAGCGCGACAAGACCGACCGTCTGCTCGCCGCGTTCCCGGCGATCATGTGCTACTGGTATCGCTTCAGCCACGACGGCAAGCGCATCGACTGCGTCAGCGACGAACCGACCATCGGCGGCCACTTCCTGCACCTGCTGCACGACAAGAAGCCAAGCGAACTGCACGTCAAAGTGATGAACGTGTCGCTGATCCTCTACGCCGAACACGAATTCAATGCCTCGACCTTCACCGCGCGCGTTTGCGCCTCGACCCTTTCCGATCTGTATTCCTGCGTAACAGCGGCCATCGGTTCGCTGCGCGGTCCATTGCACGGCGGCGCCAACGAAGCGGCGATGGAAATGATCGAGCGCTTCTCGTCGCCGGAAGAGGCGATCAAAGGCACCCTCGGCATGCTCGAGCGCAAGGACAAGATCATGGGCTTCGGCCACGCGATCTATAAGGACAGCGACCCGCGCAACGAGGTGATCAAGGGCTGGGCGAAAAAACTCGCGGACGAGGTCGGCGACAAGGTGCTGTTCCCGGTTTCCGAGGCCATCGACAAGACCATGTGGGAGCAGAAGAAGCTGTTCCCGAATGCCGACTTCTATCACGCCTCGGCATACCACTTCATGGGCATCCCGACCAAGCTGTTCACGCCGATCTTCGTCTGCTCGCGCCTGACCGGCTGGGCCGCGCACGTGTTCGAACAGCGCGCCAACAACCGCATCATCCGCCCAAGCGCCGAATACACCGGCGTCGAACAGCGCAAGTTCGTGCCAATCGAACGTCGCTGAATGGTGAGCTGAGCCGGAACCAGAGAACCCCGCTAGACCCTGTGGGAGCGAGCCTGCTCGCGAAGACGGACTGGCATCCAACAAGGATGTCGACTGATCTACCGCTTTCGCGAGCAGGCTCGCTCCCACAGTGGACGGTGTGCAACTCAGGTGTCTGGCCTCACCCTTTGAAATCACCGTGACCCGAGTCCTGACCCGATGAACACAGAATTCCGCAAGAACCTGCCCGGCACGCCGCTGGATTACTTCGACACCCGCGCGGCGGTCGAGGCGATTGCGCCTGGCAGCTACGACACCCTGCCGTACACCTCCCGCGTACTGGCGGAAAACCTCGTGCGTCGCTGTGACCCGGCCACGCTCACCGATTCGCTCAAGCAACTGATCGAGCGCAAGCGCGATCTTGATTTCCCGTGGTTCCCGGCGCGGGTGGTCTGCCATGACATCCTCGGCCAGACCGCGCTGGTCGACCTCGCTGGCCTGCGCGATGCCATCGCTTTGCAGGGCGGCGACCCGGCGCAGGTCAACCCGGTGGTGCCGACGCAATTGATCGTCGACCACTCGCTGGCCGTCGAGGCGGGCGGTTTCGATGCCCAGGCCTTCGAGAAGAACCGCGCCATCGAAGACCGCCGCAACGAAGACCGTTTCCACTTCATCAACTGGACCAAAAAGGCCTTCAAGAACGTCGACGTGATCCCGCCGGGCAACGGCATCATGCACCAGATCAACCTGGAGAAAATGTCGCCGGTGATTCAGGTGCGCGAAGGCGTGGCGTTCCCCGACACTTGCGTCGGCACCGACAGCCACACGCCGCACGTTGATGCGCTGGGCGTGATCGCCATCGGCGTTGGCGGCCTCGAAGCCGAGAGCGTGATGCTCGGCCGTGCGTCGTGGATGCGTTTGCCGGAAAGCGTTGGCGTCGAACTGACCGGCAAGCTGCAACCGGGCATCACCGCCACCGACATGGTCCTGGCTCTGACCGAATACCTGCGCAAACAGAAAGTCGTCGGCGCTTGGCTGGAGTTCTTCGGGGAAGGCGCGGCGGCGCTGACCCTCGGCGACCGCGCGACCATCTCCAACATGGCCCCGGAATACGGCGCCACGGCGGCGATGTTCTACATCGACCAGCAGACCATCGA
>NZ_RAZO01000362.1:1608-3630 GCF_004307535.1 Pseudomonas sp. Sample_9 | reverse complement strand
TCCGGCAACCGCAACTTCGACGGCCGCATTCACCCGTACGCCAAACAGGCATTCCTCGCCTCGCCGCCACTGGTGGTTGCTTATGCGATCGCCGGGACCATCCGCTTCGATATCGAGAAAGATGTGCTGGGCGTGGTCGATGGTCGGGAAATCCGCCTGAAAGACATCTGGCCGAGCGACGAAGAAATCGATGCGGTGGTGAAGTCGTCGGTCAAGCCTGAGCAGTTCCGTCAGGTCTACATTCCGATGTTCGCCGTGCATGAAGACACCGGGCCGAAAGTCGCGCCGCTGTACGACTGGCGCGAGATGAGCACCTACATCCGCCGTCCGCCGTACTGGGAAGGCGCACTGGCCGGCGCCCGTCCGCTGAAGGGCATGCGCCCGCTGGCGGTGCTGCCGGACAACATCACCACTGATCACCTGTCGCCATCGAACGCGATCATGCTCGACAGCGCCGCCGGCGAATACCTGGCAAAAATGGGCCTGCCGGAAGAGGACTTCAACTCCTACGCCACCCACCGTGGCGACCACTTGACGGCCCAGCGCGCAACGTTCGCCAATCCGAAGCTGTTCAACGAAATGGTCGTGGAAAACGGCAAGGTCAAGCAGGGTTCGCTGGCGCGCGTCGAGCCGGAAGGCCAGGTCATGCGCATGTGGGAAGCCATCGAAACCTACATGCAGCGCAAGCAGCCGCTGATCATCATCGCTGGCGCTGACTACGGTCAGGGTTCGTCCCGCGACTGGGCGGCGAAAGGCGTGCGCCTGGCCGGCGTCGAGGCGATTGCCGCTGAAGGTTTCGAGCGCATTCACCGCACCAACCTGGTGGGCATGGGCGTGTTGCCGCTGGAATTCAAACCCGGCACCAACCGCCACACCCTGGCCATCGACGGCAGCGAAACCTACGACGTGATCGGCGAACGCAAACCCCGCGCGGATCTGACGCTGGTGATCAATCGCAAGAACGGCGAGCGCGTCGAAGTGCCGGTGACCTGCCGTCTCGATACCGCTGAAGAAGTGTCGATCTACGAGGCCGGCGGCGTGTTGCAGCGCTTCGCACAGGATTTCCTCGAAGGATCGGCGGTAGCCGTTTAAACCAACGTGTGGGCATGGGATTTCAAGTCCCATGCCTTCGGTAAGGAGCACCATGGCTCACGCACCACAAATAAAAATCCCCGCCACTTACATGCGCGGCGGCACCAGCAAAGGCGTGTTCTTCAGCCTCACCGATCTGCCCGAAGTCGCGCAGGTGCCCGGTCCGGCGCGCGATGCGTTGCTGCTACGGGTGATCGGCAGCCCCGACCCTTACGACAAGCAGATCGACGGCATGGGTGGCGCGACGTCCAGCACCAGCAAAACCGTGATCCTGTCGAAAAGCACCCGCGCCGATCACGACGTCGATTACCTGTTCGGCCAGGTGTCGATCGACAAGCCGTTCGTCGACTGGAGCGGCAACTGCGGCAATCTCTCGGCAGCGGTCGGTTCGTTCGCCATCAGCAACGGTCTGGTCGACGCTGATCGCATCCCGCACAACGGCGTGGCGGTGGTGCGCGTGTGGCAGGCCAACATTGGCAAGACCATCATTGCCCACGTGCCGATCACCAACGGCGAAGTGCAGGAAACCGGTGATTTCGAACTCGACGGCGTGACCTTTCCAGCGGCCGAAGTGCAGGTCGAATTCATGGATCCGGCGGCGGAAGAAGAGGGCGGTGGTGGCTCGATGTTCCCCACCGGCAATCTGGTCGATGAGCTGGAAGTGCCGGGTGTCGGCACGTTCAAGGCGACCATGATCAACGCCGGGATCCCGACGATTTTCGTCAACGCCGAAGACATCGGCTACACCGGCACCGAACTGCAAGGTGCGATCAACGGCGATCCGCAAGCGCTGCTGATGTTCGAGACGATTCGTGCCTACGGTGCGTTGCGCATGGGCCTGATCGCCAATCTGGAAGAAGCCGCCAAGCGGCAGCACACGCCGAAAGTGGCGTTTGTCGCCAAGCCTGCGGATTACGTGGCGTCGAGTGG
>NZ_RAZO01000362.1:0-1508 GCF_004307535.1 Pseudomonas sp. Sample_9 | reverse complement strand
TGAGCGCCAACGTCGACCTGAACAACCGCCCCGATTACGACGCAGTCCTGCAGGACATCGCCGACTACGTTCTCACCTTCAAGCCCGAATCCGCCGAAGCGCTGGACACCGCGCGCAATTGCCTGATCGACACGCTGGGCTGCGGTCTGCTGGCCCTGCGTTTCCCCGAATGCACGAAACACCTCGGCCCGATCGTCGAGGGCACGGTTGTGCCGTTCGGCGCACGGGTGCCAGGCACCAGTTATCGCCTCGATCCGGTCAAAGCCGCTTGGGATATCGGCTGCATCGTCCGCTGGCTCGACTACAACGACACCTGGCTCGCCGCCGAATGGGGGCATCCATCGGACAACCTCGGCGCCATCCTCGCCGTTGCTGATCACCTGTCGCAGAAACGCGTCGCCAACGGCGAAGCGCCGCTGACGGTCCGCGATGTGCTGGAAGCGATGATCATGGCCCACGAGATTCAAGGCGTGATCGCCCTGGAAAACTCCTTTAACCGGGTAGGACTGGATCACGTCATTCTGGTGAAAATCGCTTCAGCTGCCGTCAGCGCCCGACTGATGGGCGCCAATCGCGAGCAGTTGCTGTCGGCGCTGTCCCACGCCTTCGCCGACGGTCAGGCGCTGCGCACCTATCGCCATGCGCCAAACGCCGGCTCACGCAAATCCTGGGCGGCGGGGGATGCGGCGAGTCGCGGCGTGCGTCTGGCCGACATCGCCATGCGCGGTGAGATGGGCATTCCCGGTGTTTTGAGCGCGAAGCAGTGGGGCTTCTATGACGTATCGTTCAGCCACAGCAACAACGATCTGGCGCTGAAGCCCGAGGACAAACGCGCTTTCAGCTTCTCCCGGCCGTTCGGCAGTTACGTGATGGAAAACGTGCTGTTCAAGATCAGTTTCCCCGCCGAATTCCATGCGCAGACGGCGTGCGAGGCGGCGGTGACCTTGCATCCGCTGGTTCGCAACCGCCTGCATGAGATCGACCGCATCGTCATCACCACCCATGAATCGGCGATCCGCATCATTTCCAAGGTCGGCCCGCTGGCCAACGCCGCCGACCGCGACCACTGCCTGCAATACATGACCGCCGTGCCGCTGGCATTCGGCAATCTGGTGGCTGAGCACTACGAAGACGACTTCCACAAGGCGCATCCGATCATCGATGTGCTGCGCGAAAAAATGCTCATCGTTGAAGAACCGCGCTTTACCCGCGAATACCTTGAGCCCGACAAACGCTCGATTGCCAACGCCGTGCAGGTGTTTTTCAAGGACGGCAGCAGCACCGACAACGTCTTGGTGGAGTACCCGATCGGCCATCGCCGCCGCCGCGCCGACGGCATTCCGTTGCTGGAGGACAAGTTCAAGGCCAATCTGGCCACGCGATTCGCCGGCCAGCGTTGCGCGGAGATTTTTGCGCTGTGCGAGGATCAGGCGCAGCTTGAAGCCACGCCGGTGAATCGATTCATCGACCTGTTTGTGATCTGACGGACCGCGTTATCGTTCTTCGCG
>NZ_RAZO01000304.1:1402-6025 GCF_004307535.1 Pseudomonas sp. Sample_9 | reverse complement strand
TTTCTGGCGGAGATTCGTCAGGCCGGCAGCGATGGTTTCTTCTCCTTCGACAGCGTCGCCGACACCTTCACCCATTGCTTCGCCGCGCCGGTCAAAGACCCGCAAGGCGTGGCCATTTGTACCCTGTGCATCGTCGCCCCTCGGGCCGATGCGAAAAACAATTACAACGACTATCGCCGGGTATTGATCGAGAGCGCCAACAGCCTCGCCCGGCGGATCAACGAATAACCGCGGCTGCCTGCGGCCGCGACTGTGAGGATTGGATCATGACCACTGCCATCAACTCTGCCGTAGAAAAAGGCGACGCCGCCATCGGCGCGCAACTGACCCGCGACGTCAGCCTGCCGGCGCTGGTGCTGCACCGCGAGGCGCTGGAGCACAACATTCGCTGGATGCAGAAATTCGTCAGCGACAGCGGCGCCGAACTGGCGCCTCACGGCAAAACCAGCATGACTCCGGCATTGTTCAAGCGCCAGCTCGACGCCGGCGCTTGGGGAATCACCCTCGCCAGCGCCGCCCAGACCCGCGCCGCTTATGCCCACGGCGTGCGCCGGGTATTGATGGCCAACCAGTTGGTCGGCACGCCGAACATGGCGTTGATTGCCGATCTGCTCGCCGATCCGACGTTCGATTTTTATTGCATGGTCGATCACCCCGACAACGTCGCCGACCTCGGGGCTTACTTCGCTTCGCGTGGGGTGAAGCTCAACGTGATGATCGAATACGGCGTGGTTGGCGGCCGTTGCGGGTGCCGCAGCGAGCAGGAAGTCATCGAGCTGGCCAAGGCCATCGATGCGCAACCGGCGCTGGCCCTGACCGGCATCGAAGGTTACGAAGGCGTGATTCATGGCGATCATGCGGTCAGTGGCATTCGCGAGTTCGCCGCGTCGCTGGTGCGCCTGGCGGTGCAGTTGCAGGACAGCGGCGCCTTTGCCATCGCCAAACCGATCATCACTGCGTCGGGTTCGGCCTGGTACGACCTGATCGCCGAATCTTTCGAAACCCAGAACGCCGCTGGCCGTTTCCTCAGTGTGTTGCGCCCGGGCAGTTACGTGGCGCACGACCATGGTATCTACAAAGAGGCGCAGTGCTGCGTGCTCGACCGTCGCAGCGACCTGCACGAAGGCCTGCGCCCGGCGCTGGAAGTCTGGGCCCACGTGCAGTCGCTGCCGGAACCGGGTTTTGCGGTGATCGCCCTGGGCAAGCGCGACGTCGCCTTCGATGCCGGTTTGCCGGTGCCGTTGTTGCGCTACAAGGCCGGTGTGGTGCCGGCGGCGGGGGATGATGTCGGTGCGTGCAAGGTCACAGCGGTGATGGATCAGCATGCATTCATGACGGTGGCGCCGGGTGTCGAGTTGCGGGTCGGCGACATCATTTCCTTTGGTACTTCGCATCCGTGCCTGACGTTCGATAAATGGCGAGTGGGATTGCTGGTGGATGAGCAGTTGGCGGTCATCGAGACCATGGCGACTTGTTTCTAAGGCTTGAGATTGCGTTGCGGCGGCTATTCGCGAGCAGGCTCGCTCCCACAAGATCAATGCGTTCCATTGTGGGAGCGAGCCTGCTCGCGAAGACGCCCGCTTAGCCACCACCGAACCCCCAGAGATCCCGCCCAATGAAAATCCTCCGCAACACCCCGCGCATCGCCCTGATCGGCGAATGCATGATCGAACTGCAGCAACGCGCCGACGGCAGTCTGCAGCAAAGCTTCGGTGGCGACACCCTCAATACGGCGGTGTATCTGTCCCGTGCGCTGGACGACAAGGCGCAAGTCGACTACGTCACCGCGCTGGGTGATGACAGTTTCAGTGACGCCATGTGCCACATCTGGCGCAGCGAAGGCATCGGCCTCGATCTGGTGCAGCGTTTGCCCGGTCGGCTGCCCGGTCTGTACTGCATCCAGACCGACGCCAACGGCGAGCGGCGCTTCCTGTACTGGCGCAACGAAGCGGCGGTGCGCGATTGCTTCACCACCCCTGCGGCAGAGCCGATCCTCGCGGCCCTGCCGGATTACGACGTGTTGTATTTCAGCGGCATCACCCTCGCGGTACTCGGCATGCAAGGCCGCGCCCGGTTGATCAAGACGTTGAGCGAAGCCCGACAACGCGATGCGCGCATTGTGTTCGACAACAACTACCGCCCACGCCTGTGGGCGTCGGTGGACGAGGCGCGAGCGGCGTATCGCAGCGTCTTGCCTTATGTTGATCTGGCGTTGCTGACCGTGGATGACGAACAGGCGCTGTTCGGTTTCGGCGATTGCGCCGAGGTTTTTGCGACGTATGCGCAGATTGGCACGCCAGAAGTGGTGCTCAAGCGCGGCGCCGAGGCGTGTCTGATTCGTTGTGAGGGGCAGGCGTTTGAAGTGCCAGCGCAGAAGGTCGACAAGGTTGTCGACACCACGGCGGCGGGGGACTCGTTCAGCGCGGCGTATCTGGCCAGGCGCTTGCTCGGCGGCACGCCGGCAGAGGCGGCGCAGGCGGGGCATGAATTGGCCAGCCGGGTGATACAGGTGCCAGGGGCGCTGATCTCCAGGTAATCAGAGAATGGCCGCTTGCTGCGCAATCGGTTCGCGAGCAGGCTCGCTCCCACAATGAAAACCCGGTCGAAATGTGGGAGCGAGCCTGCTCGCGAAGGAGCCCGGCAGCCAGCCGATCAATCCCGATAAAACACCTGCACCAGGTGATAACCAAACTTGCTCTTGATCGGCCCATGCACGGTGCGCAGCGGCTTCTTGAAAATCACCGCATCAATCGCGCCGACCATCTGCCCCGGGCGTACTTCGCCCAGATCGCCGCCGCGTTTGCCGGACGGGCAGGTGGAAAATTTCTTCGCCAGCACATCGAACGCTTCGCCCTTGGCGATGCGCTGTTTGAGTTGTTCGGCCTCTTCGGCGGTTTTCACCAGAATGTGGCGGGCTTGGGCTTTCATCGTGCAATACCTGATAACGGGGTGACGGCGGGGCGCGCGATTATGCCTCAAGTCACAGGGTCGGGTTGCTCAACTTGCGGATCTTGCTCGCCAGCACTTCAAGCACAAAGGGCTTGGCGACCATATCCATGCCTTCTTCAAGGAAGCCCTGGCGCTCGGCGGCAATTTGCGCGTAACCGGTCATGAACAACACCTTCAAACCCGGACGATGCTGGCGAGCAATCTCCGCCAACTGGCGTCCGTTCATGCCCGGCAGGCCGACATCGGTAACCAGCAGATCGACGCGTTGCACGGACTCGAGCACGGGAAGGGCGGTCTTGGCGTTTTCCGCTTCGAAGGTTTTGTAGCCCAGTTCCTTGAGCAGATCGAGGACCAGCATGCGCACCGCCGGGTCGTCCTCGAC
Organism: Pseudomonas sp. Sample_9; assembly: GCF_004307535.1. Lineage (NCBI taxonomy): Bacteria > Pseudomonadati > Pseudomonadota > Gammaproteobacteria > Pseudomonadales > Pseudomonadaceae > Pseudomonas > Pseudomonas sp. Sample_9. Next base: position 2,694 of record NZ_RAZO01000304.1, on the reverse strand, counting down.
CACGATCGCGGTCTCGCCCGAGGATGAAGCGGCAATCGGTTCGGCCGTCTCGACAGATGAAATTTCCGGCGCCGGCTCAAGCAGACGCGGCAAGTACAGGCGTACACAAGTGCCTTGCCCCGGCACACTGTCGAGGCTGACATGACCGCCGGACTGCTGGGCGAAACCGTAGATCATCGACAGCCCGAGCCCGGTACCCTGGCCGATCGGTTTGGTGGTGAAAAACGGGTCGAACGCCTTGGAGCGGATTGACGGAGTCATGCCGGTGCCGTTATCGCTGACCGCGAGCATCACGTATTCGCCGGCCTTCACCGGCTCAAGAATGGTGATGTCGCTGCTGTCGAGATACACGTTCGCGGTCTGGATCAGCAGCGTGCCGCCTTCGGGCATTGCGTCGCGGGCATTGATCACCAGATTGAGCAAGGCATTTTCCAGTTGGCTGACGTCCGTACTCACCGGCCACAAGTCTTCTGGCAAGCGCAGTTGCAGCTCGATGGCATCGCCCTTGGTGCGGCGGATCAGGTCTTCCAGTGAATGCACCAGTTCGTTGACGTGCAGTTGCTTGCGGTCCAGCGACTGGCGCCGCGAGAATGCCAGCAAGCGATGCGTCAGCGCGGCCGCACGGTTGGCCGACGACACGGCCGCCTCGGTGAAGCGACCAATCTCATCGGCGCGACCATTGGCAATGTAGCGTTGCATCAAGTCCAGACTGCCGATAATGCCGGTGAGCATGTTGTTGAAGTCATGGGCGATACCACCGGTGAGCTGGCCGACGGCTTCCATCTTCTGCGCGTGGCGCAAGGCATCTTCGGCGCGCTCGCGTTCGAACATTTCGTTCTGCAAGCGCTCGTTGGCCTGAGCCAGTTGCTCGGTGCGCGCGCTGACCCGCTCTTCAAGCGTCTCATTGAGATTGCGCAGGGCTTCTTCGGTTTTCTTGCGCTCGGTTTCGTCGATGACAAAGATGTAGAAGCCGTTGACTGCACCGTCCGCGCCATGCCGGGGCAGATAGTTCATCAGCGCATGACGGGTACTGCCATCGCGGTGCGGCGTGTAGAAACTGAAGGAACAGGAGCGTCCGGCCAGCGCTTCGGCGATATAAGGCGCGCGCAGGAAGTAGGCCTCTTCGCCGATGACTTCGCGGATCGTGCGCCCATACAGCTCCTGCGGCGTCAGGCCGTACCAGTCGAGATAGGCTGCGTTGTTCAGGCGGAAACGTTCCTCGGCGTCGACGTAGCTGATCAGGATCGGCATGGCGTTGATGATCAGTTGAAGTTCGGTCTGGCTCTGACGCA